>DATGSX010000097.1:0-22103 GCA_035302145.1 Flavobacteriaceae bacterium
TTGCACTTTACAACCTATTTAAAATACACTATCTTTACAGAGCTTAATAGTTATATTCTATGGAAAACGCCGAAATTCGCATCTTACTGGTCGATGATGAACCCGATATTTTAGAGATAATATCCTATAATTTATCTAGAGAAGGTTATCAGGTTTTTACAGCCGAAAATGGAAAAGATGCTATCGAACTTGCAAAAAAAGAAAAGCCTCATTTAATAGTCTTGGACGTGATGATGCCCGTTATGGATGGGGTAGAAACTTGTAAGAAATTGCGCAAAATAAAAAAACTAGAAAATAGTATCATCACTTTCTTAACCGCACGTTCCGAGGACTATACTCAAATTGCTGGATTAGAAGCTGGAGCCGATGATTACATCACCAAACCTATAAAACCAAAGGTTCTTATAAGCAAAATAAGGTCTCTATTGAGACGGATGGATAATGATGAGTTGAAAGATAAAAAGATAGAAGTGGGGGATTTACTTATTGATTTGGAGGCGTATACTGCTTACTTTGACGGTGAACAATTAAGTTTACCCAGGAAGGAGTTTGAACTATTAGCATTACTAGCTTCTCGGCCAGAGAAAGTATTTAAACGAGAAGAAATTTTGGATAAGGTATGGGGAAGCGATGTTGTGGTTAGCGGCCGAACTATAGACGTGCATATTAGAAAACTTCGCGAGAAAATTGGAGACCTTCGTTTTGAAACAGTGAAAGGGGTAGGCTATAAATATGCAAAGTAAACTATGCGTACAAGACTAAGTAAACATTATCGTCACGCTCTATACAGCTCGTTATATATCACTTTGTCTTTAAGCATTCTGATAGCTGGCTTCCTATATTATTATCAAATCCCACTTTGGATACTTTTCTTTTTTAGTGCCTTCTGTTATGTGCTATGTTTCGGATTTATTCATTACTACACCCGAAGATTCATCTACCAAAAAATTCATGATATATACAAAACCATTTATACCGATTTAAATATTTATGAGGAAGAGCCTGTGACGAATATTGACTCTCTATCTAAAGAGGTAGAACGGTTCTCGGAAGATAAACGTTTGCAAATAGAAGACTTAAAATTACGAGACAATTTTAGAAAAGAATTTGTTGGGAATTTAGCCCATGAATTAAAAACTCCGCTTTTTACCGTTCAATCTTACTTGCTCACTTTACAAGATGGCGCCATAGACAATATGGAGGTTCGTGATAAATACATAGATCGCGCTATTAATGGAACCGAACGGTTAGTGCATATTGTAGAGGATTTAGATACGATAACTAAGTTAGAAACTGGAAAGAAAGGACTGAATAAAGAGAAAATGGACGTGGTAGATCTAACTCAATCTGTTTTTGATATGTTGGAGGTGGTCGCAGAAGAAAAGAATATCAGTCTTGCTTTCGATACCGAATATAACGACCCCATTTATGTTTATGCCGACAGTGAAAAAATATTCCAAGTGCTCACCAACCTAACTTTGAACTCTATTAAATATGGAAGGCAAAACGGAACAACCGAAGTAGCATTTGATAATCAAGATGACAAGATTTTAGTACGCATAAATGACAACGGTGGTGGAATTGCTAAAGAACACCTTCCAAGATTGTTTGAACGCTTTTACCGAGTAGACAAAAGCGGCTCTCGTAAACAGGGAGGCAGTGGCTTAGGACTTTCTATTGTAAAACACATGATAGAAGCACATCAAGAACGTATTCAGGTAGAAAGTGAAATCGGGCTTGGAACAGAGTTTTCTTTTACACTGCAAAAGTTTGAGAAAAATAATACATAGTAGCTATTTAATATATATGACAGCGCTTTAATAATACTATCATAATAATTGTTAGCAGATGGTAAGAGCGGGTAAAGCATATTTTCGGTAGCTCTACAATTTTCACTTTTCCGATCCACCCCAATCAAATTTAAATGCCGTGTATTTACTTATCTACTATAAGCTACAATAAAAATAACTTTCCGTATTTTTACAAAAACTTAAAGATTTTTTGGCAAGCAAGAATAAATTAAAACGATTTAAAGAGAACGAGACATTTTCTAATGTGTTTCAGCCAACTAGAAAACAGGCTTTAGAGAACACATTGGAATTAAAAGGTAATTGGAACGAACGAGTTTTTAAAAATGACCATCCCTTAGTGTTGGAATTGGGTTGCGGAAGAGGGGAGTATACTATCGGATTGGCACAGCGTTATCCCGATAGAAATTATATAGGTGTAGATAATAGAGGAGCACGTTTTTGGTATGGAGCAAAAGAGGCTATAGAATCAAACTTAGAAAATGTTTGTTTTCTAAGAACGAAAATTGAATTAATCGACAAGCTTTTTGAGCCAAATGAAGTGGATGAGATATGGTTTACTTTTCCAGATCCACAAACAAAATACCAGCGTACCAAACACCGTCTCACCAATCCAGCGTTTTTAAATATGTACAAGCAGATTTTAAAACCAGGTGGAATGGTGCATCTAAAAACCGATTCGGAGTTTCTATATGGGTATACCTCAGGTTTATTGGAAGGTGCAGGGGTTACAATAGATTATGCTCACCATGATGTATATAAAAATAAATATTCTCCGGAAGAGGTAGTGGGTATTCAAACTTATTATGAGAATATGTACTTAGAGAAAAATAAAAAAATAACCTACCTACGATTTCAATTAGACGATTGGAATAAGTAAAAACAGCCTATGGAAGTAGTAAATAATTTAATAATTGGTTTTGTGGCGTCGTTCATTGGTGTGCTGATTCCTGGATTATTGAATTTATCCGCTTCTAAAATTCGTATTCAAGAGGGAGCAAGTAGGGCTTATTTGTTTTCTATAGGGGTATCCTTAGTAGTTATTGCGCAAACAGCCATTGGCTTGATGTTGGCAAAGTATCTAAATAAAGAGCCAGAGCTTCTTCTTCAAATTAAACGTATTGCGGTTGCTCTATTTTTCATATTGAGTATTTACTACTTATTCTTTGCAAAAGATACACGAATTAAAATCCCAGAAGAGAATAGAAATTCCCACACCAATCGGTTTTTCGCTGGAATGTTATTGGCGGCTATCAACTTGTTTCCCTTTCCATACTGGGCCTATATTGGGGTTACATTTTCCGAATTAAACTGGCTGAGCTTTTCTACCCAACCATTTGTCACCGCTACTATTGCTTCAGGATTTGGAACCTTTACCACACTAGTGCTTTATATAAAGTACTTTAACCAAAGAAGATCCTCACGTATACAGAAGCTTAACTTAAATTGGTTAATCGGTGGGGTTACTGGATTAGTAGCCATAATCACATTATTTGGATTGTTTAGTTAATGTCGGAACAAGAAATCAGTTTTTTTGAAAGAGTATACCAAGTAGTACGGCAAATCCCCTACGGAAGGGTTACCAGCTATGGAGCTATTGCCAAGTTTATCGGTTCGCCGCAAAGCGCAAGAATGGTAGGATGGGCAATGAACAGTGCACATAGTAAACCAGATGTGCCAGCACATAGAGTAGTAAATAGAAACGGATTGTTAACAGGGAAACATCACTTTCCTGGAACCGATACTATGCAGCGCATGTTAGAAAGCGAAGGGATAAAAGTAGAGGACGACCAAGTCTTGAACTTTAAAGAACACTTCTGGGATCCAAAAGATTTCTTAACATGATATAAATCAGGTAGCTACTCTTGGATATTCAATATATTCGCATGCAAATATTCTAATGCTAAAAAGGTTCAAAGGGTTTATAATCTAAATTCATAGATATCTTGTATATTTGCTATTTAGAATCAATCTAAGTCTTTAAAGAGAACTATATTATGAAGTTGAATAGAGAGGATATATTTAAAGCTCTAGAAACTATCAGCCTTCCAGGTGAAGGAAAAAACATGATAGAAAGCGGAGCTGTTCAAAATGTAATGACGTTTGCCGATGAGGTAGTGGTCGATTTAAAAATGACTACTCCTGCTTTGCATATTAAAAAACGTGCCGAAGCCGATGTGATAAAAGTGATAAAAGAAAACGTTCATCCAGATGCAAAAGTGCAAGTAAATATTAAAGTAGAGAAAGCACCAGCACAAAATCCGAACTTGATAAAAGGAAGGCCAATTCCAGGAATTAAAAATATTATTGCAGTAGCTTCTGGTAAAGGTGGGGTAGGGAAATCTACAGTTACTGCCAACTTAGCAGTAAGCTTAGCCAATATGGGATTCAATGTAGGGGTATTAGATGCCGATATTTATGGGCCGTCTATTCCTATTATGTTCGATGTTGCAAATGAAAGACCATTGTCGGTGAAAGTGGATGGCAAAAGTAAGATGAAACCTATAGAAAACTACGGAGTAAAAGTACTTTCCATAGGATTCTTTACCAAACCAGACCAAGCAGTTATCTGGCGTGGACCAATGGCAGCAAAAGCATTGAACCAATTGATTTTTGATGCGGATTGGGGCGAGTTGGATTTCTTGTTATTAGATTTACCTCCAGGAACAGGTGATATACATCTAAGCATTATGCAAGCACTTCCTATTACAGGTGCTGTAGTAGTTAGTACACCACAAAATGTTGCGCTTGCCGATGCTCGTAAAGGGGTGGCAATGTTCCAGCAAGAAAACATTAGTGTGCCAGTATTAGGAATTGTTGAAAATATGGCGTACTTCACACCAGAAGAGTTGCCTGAGAATAAATATTATATTTTCGGTGAAAAAGGAGCTCAAAACTTAGCAGAAGACTTGCGAATTCCACTCCTTGGGGAAATTCCAATAGTACAGAGTATTCGCGAAGCTGGAGATGTGGGTAGACCTGCTGCGCTTCAAAAAGAAACTGTAGTATCCAAAGCATTCGAGGAATTTACTAGAAAAACAGTGGAAGAAACGGTGCGACGTAATACGGAATTACCAAAAACAGAAGCGATTAAAATAACAACTATGGCGGGTTGTAGTGCCGTAAATTAAGAAGGATCTATAAAGATGGAAGAATTAAGAACGAAAGTAGAAGCAGCTTTAGAGGAGATTAGACCATTTCTGCAAGGAGATGGAGGAGACATTTCTATATTATCCATCGAAGACAATATCGTGTATGTTCAATTACACGGGAATTGTGTGGGGTGTGATGTAAATCAAATGACATTGAAAAGTGGCGTGGAGTTAACAGTGAAAAAACATGCTCCAGAAATACTTAAAGTAGTTAACGTAGAAGCGTAAATCATTTTAAGGTTATAATAAGTAGTATAATAATTATGATTAAAACTGATATATTAATAATAGGTGCGGGACCTACAGGATTGTTTACTGTATTTGAAGCTGGACTGCTAAAAATGCGTTGCCACATTATCGACGCATTGGCTCAGCCAGGTGGACAGTTAGCAGAACTATACCCGAAAAAACCTATCTACGATATTCCTGGTTTTCCAGAAATAGATGCCGGTGAATTAGTAGATAATTTAATGAAACAAATAGAACCGTTCCAACCTGGATTTACCTTAGGCGAACGAGCTGAAACACTAGAGAAACAAGAAGACGGAAGCTTTATTGTTACTACCAATAAAGGAACAAAACACCATGCGCCAATAGTTGCAATTGCCGGCGGTTTAGGAAGTTTTGAACCACGTAAGCCTAAGTTAGAAAACTTAAGCTTTTACGAGGATAAAGGGGTAGAGTACATGGTAAAAGATCCTGAGAAGTTTGCTGGGAAAGACATTGTCATCGGTGGTGGTGGTGACTCTGCTTTGGACTGGACAATTTACTTAGCCGAAAAAGCTAAATCTCTTACCTTAATTCACCGTAGAAACGAATTCCGTGGTGCATTAGATAGTGTACAGAAGGTACAAGAGTTAAAAGATGCTGGTAAGGTGGAGTTAATTACCCCAGCAGAAGTGGTTGCATTACATGGAGAGGATAGATTGGAAAAAATTACTATCAATAGAAACGATGGCGATGTTTTTCAAAAGTCATTAGACTATTTCATTCCACTTTTCGGACTATCGCCAAAGCTAGGGCCACTAGCAGATTGGGGGCTGGAAATCGAAAGAAATGCTATTAAAGTTGACAATACGTTAGATTATCAAACCAACATCCCTGGCGTATTTGCTATTGGAGATATTAATACGTACCCTGGGAAGCTGAAGCTGATTCTATGTGGATTCCACGAAGCAACCTTGATGTGTCAGAGTGCATACCAGATAATCAATCCAGGAAAGCGCTATGTGCTAAAATATACTACCGTAGGTGGTGTTAAAGGATTTGATGGTAGCTTGAAAGAAGCACCAAGAGCAGTAGTAAAAGCATTTGATTAATACGGAATGGATACAATACAAGTTACAATTACCGACAGAGAAGGTGAAGTGCACAAAGTAGATGCACCTACCGATATGAATATGAACGTAATGGAGCTTATTCGATCCTATGATTTAGCACCAGACGGTACTATTGGCGTATGTGGCGGAATGGCAATGTGCGCATCTTGTCAATGCTATGTTTCGAAAGGAGCAGAAACTCTACCAGAAATGGGCGATGAAGAAGAAGCCATGCTTTCCGAAGCGTTCAATACGAAAGACTCAAGTAGACTTAGCTGTCAACTATTTATAACTCCAGAGATGAATGGGTTGGAAATAGAAATAGCTCCAGAGGAGTAAAAGCAAAAAGCTTTGACTATAATATTATAGTCGTAAAATAAATAAAGGGCGTTACCGAAATTCGATAACGCCCTTTATTTGTTTTTAGAATTAAAAGTGCACTTTTCCTAACTAGTAAGAATTGTAAACGGTACTTAGTTTTGATGTGTATAATCTAGTTAAAATATAAATCGCATATCAGCAATCCATAACCATAGTATCAGAGAAAATAAATCCAACTAATAATTTCAGAATATTTATTTGCTGAATAAAATAGCTTTAAATCTAGCATTTTGGAGTGTACCACAAAGAGTATTATAAAATCAATAAAATGATATAAATTATAAAGAAGTCAAACAACAAATGGAAGTTTATATGTTATTTGACTTATTTTAATATAAAGTGCAATTAATTAGTAAATATGTAAGTTTGTTAAGAATGAAGAGTTATATTTGATACAAATAGAATAATCAATAGGAAAGCTATTAATTGCAATCAGGAATCCATTATGCCGAATTTAATCATTCCACTTTGAGGAATCTATTGTTTATGAAAATCTCACTTATCAAAAGACTAAGTGGTTAAGAACAAAAATCAGAATTATGTGCGGTATCTATATGACGAACATTCCATTTAGTCGGGATGAAATTGAAAATAAACTAAATCATGTTAGATATAGAGGACCGGATAATCTAGGTATCCTTAAAAAGGAAAATATCACATTGGGTCATGTTAGATTAGCTATTGTTGACTTGGATGAGCGATCTAATCAACCCTATTCTTATGAACACTACTGCATTACATTTAATGGGGAAATCTATAACTTTTTAGAAATTAAAAAGGAATTAGAGGCTTTAGGATACACTTTTACTACCACGAGCGATACGGAAGTTTTAATTAAAGGATATGCAGCATGGGGTGAAAAGGTACTGTCTAGATTAAATGGAATGTTCGCTTTTGCCATTTTAGATAGCAAGAAAAACGAAGTATTTTGTGCAAGAGATAGATTGGGGGTGAAACCATTTTATTACTATTGGAAAGATGGGAACTTCGAAATTTGCAGCCAATTACAACCCATGTTAAATGACTCGAGTGAACTTTCTCAAGAAGCGATTTCCATTTATTTAGATTGTGGATATGTTCCTTCGCCCTTTTCGATTATAAAGGATATATATAAGTTACAAGCAGGTAAGTTCTTAGTTGTTGATCTTGAAAGCAAGACTAAAAGTATAAAAGAGTATTGGAACCTTCAAAAAGTCGAAACTTTAGATATATCTTATGAAGATGCTAAAGCTGAATTACACAATTTACTTATTGATGCGGTAAAAATACGTATGCTAGCCGATGTTCCTTTGGGTACGTTTTTATCTGGAGGTATTGACTCGGCATTGGTGACAGCCATAGTAGCTAAGTATTCTGATAATAAGATAAACACTTTTACCATCGGTTTTGAAGATCCTGAATATGATGAAAGTAAGATTGCAGAACAATTTGCCGAAATTTTGGGCACTAATCATACCACCACAACTTGTGCCCCACAGCAAATTCTAGAACTACTTCCAAAGTTATTTGAAGTTTATGACGAACCTTTCGCCGATGATTCCGCTTTGCCGTCACTACTTTTAAATAAAGTAACAAAGAATTATGTTACCGTAGCCCTGTCTGGAGATGGTGGTGATGAAAGTTTTTTAGGATATAATCATTTTGATACGGTTCTAAAATATAAAAGACTAGAACGAATTCCTTATGTTTTAAGGAAGGGTTTATCCATGATGTTGCCGAAAAATAATAAGTATAAAAGCATCTTTGATCTTAAATCCCATTACGACTTCATAGAAAGAATTTTTATTAGCGATCAACTATTAAATAAAAATAAATCTAAGAGTTGGATAGATAAATATTATAGTGACTATAGAAGTTTAAGTAATAATGCGCTACAACAAGCTGCGGATTTAAATATTAAACTTTGGTTAGACAACGATAGCAATGTGAAGGTAGACCGTGCAAGTATGGCGTACTCTATGGAGATTAGAAGCCCATTTCTTGACTATAGGATAGTTGAGTATGCTAGGAAGCTGCCAACAGAATATAAATTAAAGGATGGCAGAAGAAAACGTATTACTAAGGATATTCTAAAAGAATATATAGATGAAAGTGTTTTCGAGCAACCAAAACGCGGCTTTTCCATTCCAGTAGGCGATTGGTTAAGAAATGAATTAAAACAAGAGTTTCAAGAAGTTGTAAACGATGATTTTCTTCGTTCAATTGACAATTTAGATGTCAAAGCTTGCAAGAGGATCATACGTCAACATTTCAATAATACAGCCGATAACTCCGCATTTTTATGGCGACTTTTTGTGCTTGGACATTGGATGAGAAAATTTAAGCATAGAAAGGTGTTCTAATAATTATCTGAGTTAGCCAACATATCTTAAAGTTGATATAGAAGTAGCTCCAGAGAGTTGAAAGAGTATTAAAGTACTTTGACCAAAAAAGTATAGTCATTGAATAAACAAAGGGCGTTATCGAGTTTCGATAACGCCCTTTGTTTATTAAAAATAAAATTAAAACTTATTTAAATGCATTCTCTCCGGTGATATCCAAACCAGTAATCAGTAAGTGAATATCGTGTGTACCTTCATAGGTAATAACGCTTTCAAGATTCATCGAGTGGCGCATAATGCTATACTCGCCTGTAATTCCCATTCCGCCTAATACCTGACGTGCTTCTCTAGCGATTCTTATAGCCATATCTACGTTATTTCGCTTTGCCATAGAAATCTGTGCACTAGTTGCTTTTCCAGCATCACGAAGCACTCCAAGTCTCCATGCCAGCAATTGTGCTTTGGTAATTTCGGTAATCATTTCTGCCAATTTCTTTTGCTGTAATTGGAATGCTGCTAATGGTTTTCCGAACTGGGTTCTCTCTTTAGAATATCTTAAAGCAGTGTCGTAGCAATCCATTGCTGCACCAATAGCACCCCAAGCGATTCCATATCTTGCAGAGTCTAGACAGCTTAATGGAGCTCCTAATCCAGAGCGACCTGGTAGTAGGTTTTCTTTTGGAACTTTTACGTCATCAAAAATAAGCTCTCCAGTTGCAGAAGCGCGTAAAGACCATTTGTTGAAGGTTTCTGGTGTAGAAAAACCTTCCATACCACGCTCTACGATTAGTCCGTGAATACGTCCCTCTTCGTTTTTAGCCCATACTACGGCTACATCAGCAAAAGGTGCGTTGCTAATCCACATTTTAGCACCGTTCAGCAAGTAATGGTCTCCCATGTCTTTGTAGTTGGTGGTCATGGAAGCTGGATCACTTCCGTGGTCAGGTTCGGTTAGTCCGAAACATCCAATCCACTCGCCCGATGCTAGTTTAGGTAAATACTTCTTGCGCTGCTCTTCGGTTCCATATTCATGTATAGGGAACATAACTAAAGAGGATTGCACCGATGCGGTACTACGTACTCCGCTATCGCCACGCTCTATTTCTTGCATGATTAATCCGTAAGAAATCTGATCCAATCCAGCACCACCATATTCTTCTGGTATATAAGGACCGAACGCTCCAATTTCTGCCAATCCACCTATAATTTGCTTAGGGAATTCAGCCTTTTGTGCGTATTCTTCTATTATAGGGGATACATCTCGCTTTACCCAAGCACGGGCAGTATCGCGAATAAGTTTATGTTCTTCGGTTAGTAGCTCGTCCAGGTTGTAATAATCTGGTGCCTCAAATAAATCTGGTCTCATGAATTGAATTTAATTTATAATTAAGCCTGTTTCCAAACATGGAGTTTTTAGGCATTTTATTGTAGTAATTAATAATTATCGCATTACGGCCAAAAATAACGAAACTTCGTTTATCAATCAATTGAATAGTAGCTTATTTTAAGTAATAAGACCTTTCGTTAGTAAGATTAATAATTGAAAAGAGACAAGTGCATTGCTTTATGTAGATAAAAAGCAATCTTGTATCTTTGCCAGTATGACTGCAGATATTTATATACAAGAAAAGACACAGCTGCCTAAAAAAGGGATTCAAGCTGTAGTTCAGCTATTGGCTGATGGAAATACTATACCTTTTATTACTCGATATCGTAAAGAAGCTACCGGAAGTTTAGATGAGGTGGCAGTACAAAATATAGAGAAACACTATAAAGATTTCGAGGCTTTAGAAAAACGACGCGAGACGGTATTGCAAACTATAGAAGAGCAAGGCAAACTCAGCGAAGACCTAAAGAACAAGATTGAAGCGGCTATGGATTTAACTACCTTGGAAGATTTGTATCTGCCATACAGACCAAAGCGCCGTACAAGAGCAGAGATGGCTAGAGAAAAAGGATTAGAACCATTGGCAAAACAGCTGATGACTACCCAATCCAATCCACTGCAGCTTGCAAGTAAGTATATAAATAAAGAAGTGTCCTCTGCCGAAGAAGCGATTAAGGGTGCTCAGGACATAATAGCAGAATGGGTATCCGAACGTATGGATTTCCGTAATCACTTACGTCGAGTATTACAGCGATCGGCCATTTTAGAGAGCAAGGTAATCGGAACAAAAAAAGAAGAAGAAAAAGCACAGGTTTATCGAGATTACTTCGAGTGGGATGAACCACTTTCTCGTTGCCCATCTCATAGGTTTCTAGCGATTTATCGTGGAGTAAACGAAGGGTTTTTAAGATGGAAGCTATTAATCGATGATGAGGCTATTTGTAAGGAGTTCAGCCGTAGATTTATCAAAAACAAAAACTCAGCTGCCAAAGTGTATATAGAAGAGGCTGTAGAGGATTCTTATAAAAGATTGCTATTCCCTTCTTTAAGTAACGAGGCTATTCAGCAAGCAAAAGAAAAAGCCGATACTGATGCTATCAAAGTGTTTGCAGCAAACCTTAAGCAATTGCTTTTAGGATCACCTTTAGGAGAAAAACGAATTCTGGCAATCGATCCTGGATTCCGTAGTGGATGTAAAATAGTTTGTTTGGATGCACAAGGGAAACTCTTGCATAACGAAACTATTTATCCGCATCCACCTCAGAGAAAGGATAGGGAAGCCATTAAGAAAATAAACACCTTAACCCAGATGTATAAAACCGAAGCCATCGCTATCGGAAATGGAACGGCTTCGCGAGAAACAGAGCAACTTGTACGTCGTATTCGTTTTAATCAACCAGTGGAGGTTTATGTAGTAAACGAAGCGGGTGCTTCTGTGTATTCTGCTTCTTCAATTGCTAGGAAAGAATTCCCTGATTACGATGCTACCGTGCGCGGTGCAGTATCTATAGGGAGACGATTAGCCGATCCATTAGCAGAATTGGTAAAGATAGATCCGAAATCTATTGGGGTAGGGCAGTACCAACACGATGTGAACCAAACGCAACTACAAGAGAGTTTAGATCAAGTAGTGTCCAATTCTGTAAATGCTATTGGCGTAAATCTAAATACTGCTAGCCCTTGGTTGCTGCAATATATATCTGGTATTGGAATGGGCCTTGCAACGAATATTGTAAAGTACCGAGAAGAGAATGGTCCTTTTAAAAGTCGTAAAGAGTTATTAGATGTTCCTCGGCTAGGTCAGAAAGCTTTTGAGCAAAGTGCTGGATTCTTGCGTATTCGTCAAGCCGATAATCCCTTGGATAATTCAAGCGTACATCCAGAACGATACGAATTAGTACAGCGTATGGCAAAAGATATGGGTGTTTCGGTGAAAGACTTAGTAGGGAATAGCAGCTTAGTAAAGAAAATTCCGTTGGAAAAATATAGCGGTGATGAAATAGGAATGCCTACTTTAAAAGATATTCAAAAAGAGTTAGAAAAGCCAGGTGTGGATATACGTGCAAAAGCAAAGATGTTTACTTTCCATCAAGACATTAAGAGCATAGAAGATGTAGAGGAAGGACAACTATTACCCGGAATTATCAATAACATTACCAATTTTGGCTGCTTTGTGGACATAGGAATTAAAGAAAGCGGTTTAATCCATATATCTAATATTGCAGATGAATTTGTAAGCGATATTCACGAACACGTTTCTTTAAATCAACAGATTATAGTGGAGGTCTTAAGTGTGGATATCGATAGAAAACGAATTCAGTTAAAGCTTCACAAAAAGCTATCTTAAGAAGTAACTGTGAGGGGGGATTTTTTGGTTTAAATGACTTCTATAGGTTTAGGTAGAAGTCTTTTACCAACTCTTGATACTCTTTAGTATACTTATGCCGATCTGTTTCTAAGATCATGTCTTCGAATGACGTTTCTACTTCATGTTGACAAAACTGTATAAACACACGTTTATATGGAGTGCTTTTAGTGCCACGTAGATTTAAAATGTGCTTCGGATTAAAATCATGCACACTTGCTATATGAAGTGCTTCTTCTTTTTGCCCAAAGGGTAAAACTATAGCTAGTTCGCCAGTGCCTGGAGTGCAAAGTTTTTCAGCTGCAGCAAAGACATGGGGTAGAGGCATAAAACTTGCGCTTCTAGCAAGGGTTCTTGGTGTAACTTCTTGACTGTCAAAGTCTTTGTGGAATGGCGGGTTACAAACTATCAAATCATAGGTTTCATCCATTTCTTGTGCAAATTCGATCAACGAGGCATGGTAGCAAAAAAGATGATCGCTCCATGGAGAGTTTTCGAAGTTTAGGCTACACTCTATATGTGCAGCATTTTCTATTTCTAATGCTTCTATATCGAAGTGAGCCGAAATCTCTGCTAAACGTTGTGCAAGAATAAGGGATATAACCCCTGTTCCAGCACCGATATCCAAAACAGTATTTATGTTTTTGTTTAGTTTACACCAAGCGCCAAGTAGAACCGCATCGGTTCCAATTTTCATTGCACTTTGAGATTGCTGTACCTCGAATTGTTTAAATCGGAAGTTTTCCATCGAAATAGCTATAAGTATAAGTCTACTAAGCCATCAGGGGTGGTAAGATGCATGGTTTTATTTTCACGATCCACTTTGTCTATAAAAGCATCGGTTATAGGAACCAATATCTCTTTTTCTTGGTGTTCAATAATAAATAAAGGTTGAGGTGTATTGTCATTGATTCTAATAATAACACCTATATTTCCATGGTTACTATCTACTACTTTAAAGCCGATTACTTCGTGAAAGTAAAACTTATTGCCAGTAAGCTCTGGGAGTAAAGTTAGTGGAAGATATAACTCTTTATTTATTAGATCGTCGGCTTCTTCTTCAGAATCTATGTCCTCGAATTTGATTCGTAGTAAATCTGTTTTCTGTAGGTTGGAATCCTCAATAAAAAATGGAATCAGGTTTTTGTCTATTTCAACAAAAACCGATTCCATTTCAATAAATTCTTCCGGATTATCTGTATCAAGTTTCACAAGAATTTCTCCGTTGAAACTATGTTTACCAATTATTTTTCCTAAGAAAAAACAATCTTTTTTACGCATGTGTTTGCGAATGATTTTCCGGTTACTCTTCTTCTTTAGCTGCTTCTGCCTCTGCTTTTGCAGCCTCAGCTTCTGCCTTAGCAGCAGCTTCTGCTTCTTCTGCAGCTTTTTGCTCAGCTTCTAGTTCGGCTTGCTTTTCATCAGCAATTCTCTTTTCTTCAGCTAGAGCTTTTGCTTTTGCCTCTTCTTGTGCTTTAGTAAGGTTTTCTGATTTTGCAGCAATCTTAGCTTCTTTCTCTTCTAACCAAGCATTGAATTTCTCTTCTGCTTGCTCTTCCGTAAGAGCTCCTTTGCGTACACCACCAGCAAGGTGATTCTTAAGCAATGCACCTTTGTAAGATAGGATTCTACGAACCGTATCCGACGGCTGTGCACCATTTTGCAGCCACTTTACAGCTTGGTCTACATCCAACTCTATACGAGCTGGGTTTTCAATTGGACTGTAAATACCGATTTTCTCTAAGTATCTACCATCTCGCTTATCACGACCATCTGCCGCAACAATCCAGTAAAAAGGTTTACCCTTTCTACCGTGTCTTTGTAATCTTAATTTTACAGACATAAAAATAATTAATTTTTGAGGTACCCGACCTCGGTTATAATTTAATAGGCAAAGATAATCCTTATTTTTATATTATTCTCATCTAATATATTATATTTGGTTTTGATTAACATCAAATTTATATTATGACACGAAAAATTCTGTTGCTGGTTTTGATTCCATTACTCGCCGTTAGTTTTATTAGCTGTGAGGATATTCAAGATAATACACCGGCATTCCAAGTAATGGTAAACGGTGAGCTCTTTAAAGCAAGTGAAATGCAAATCACTACCGAAGATGATGGTTATATGCTAACCGGAATAGACGAGGAAAGCATGCTTAATATTTACTTAACCAATATTGCCGAGGGAAGTTACTCTTTTAGTCAAACATCAAGGAATGTTTTAACTTTCTCTAATCCTACAGGTAAATATACAACTGCGTTTGAAGATGGATCTGGGGAATTATTGCTTACAGGGAATAGTGCTATGGAGGATATTACAGGGACCTTCTATTTTATAGCAGCAGATACTAGTGGCGCTCGTATGCATGGGTCAAATGGACAAATTTATCAGTTGCCATTCGGGAGTGACGACATTGGATTGCCTGGTGATGAAACAGAGAATGAAGGAGAGTATAATGTAAATGGAAACGATGTTAATGTAATTAATGTACAAGCAGTAAGTCAAAACGAAAATATTAATATAGAAATTCTTGGAGAAAACGATACTCGTATAGCAATCCAGCTAGAACAAACTATCGAAGTAGGAACGCTTACCTTGCCAAGCACAGAGGTGACTGTAGTTTATTTTGAAAATAGCGAGTCTTATAATGTGGTGGATGGTGTATTGGAAATTGAAATTCATGATAACGACTCAGGACTGATAAAAGGAAATTTCCAAGTAGAAACCGAGGAGTCACACCAAATAGAAGGGTCGTTCCAGGTAATATATTAATCTATTGAAAATAAATATAGATTCAAACCTCTCTTCTCGAAGTTGAGAAGAGAGGTTTTTTGTTTAAAGCTTAATCTAAACCTTAAAATTCTTACCTATTATCTTTAGTAGCTTATAGAGCATTGATTGGTTAGCATACCAATAACTAAGGCTCCTCGTGCTTTAACTTTTGAATAGTGCTTATGAAGTTTTTTATGGGTTAAAATCTTTATATTTTTGTGCTTTATAAGAAGGTTATAGAAATATCATTAGCCTTGCTACACCACCTAAATTATATTCTATGTATTTAATTTTCGATACGGAAACCACTGGTCTTCCGAAGCGTTTTGATGCACCATATACCGATACTGATAACTGGCCAAGATGTATCCAGATAGCCTGGCAGTTACATGATGCGATGGGGAATGTTATAGAGCATCAAGATTATATCGTGAAACCAGAAGGATTTAATATTCCTTTTGACTCCGAACAAATCCATGGAATATCTACCGAGTTAGCAACGGAAAAAGGTGTGCCGTTAGCGGAGGTGCTCGAGAAGTTTAATAAAGCTCTTGGTAAAACAAAATTTGTCGTAGGACAAAACTTAGATTTCGATTTGAATATAATGGGTGCAGAGTTTCATAGGCTGCAAGTGAAAAATCCATTACAAGAATTACCAAGCTTAGATACCTGTACAGAAACTACAGCTAACCTTTGTCAGCTTCCAGGTGGTAGAGGTGGACGCTTTAAATTACCAACATTAACCGAGTTACACGAGTTTCTTTTTAATGAAAAATTCGAAGAAGCACACAACGCTACAGCTGATGTTGAGGCAACTACCCGTTGTTTTTTCGAACTGATTCGTCGTAGAGTTTATACGCCAGAAGAACTAGATGTAGATCCATCGTATTTCGATGAGTTTTCTGAGAAAAATCCAGAGCCAATTGCATTGATTGGTTTGGAACATATAAATCTTGGTGAAGCTTCAGCTAAGATTCGTGCCGAACTGCAGCCAACAGAAGAGGCTATCTCGACCGAAGAGATGGAAGCAAACAGAGCGCTTTTGGCCGATGCACCTTTTGCACATTTACATAACCACTCGCAATATTCCATTCTACAAGCTACATCGTCTATAAACGACTTAGTTAACGCTGCAGTTGCCAAAAATATGCCGGCGGTCGCGCTTACCGATACCGCAAACATGATGGGTGCCTTTCACTTTGTCGATGCCATCGAAGCACATAATAAAAAGGTTGAGCAATCAGGTGAAGGCGAACCTATAAAAGGAATAGTAGGTTGTGAGTTTAATGTATGCGAAGACCATACGAATAAGAGTTTTAAAGATGACGGTTACCAAGTAGTACTCTTAGCAAAGAACAAACGTGGCTACGAAAACCTTGCTAAAATGTCGTCTATAAGCTATACCGAAGGCTTTTACTATGTACCTAGAATCGATAAGCAGGTTATTCTAGATTATAAAGAAGATATAATTGTTCTAAGTGGTGGAATAAACGGAGAAATATCAAGTAAGATATTAAACGTAGGAGAGAAACAGGCCGAAGAAGCTGCGCTTTGGTGGAAAGAGCATTTTAAAGATGATTTTTATATTGAAATCCTTCGTCACGGACAAGAAGACGAGGATCGAATAAACGAGTTGCTAATTCCAATGGCACAGCGTTTAGATGTGAAAATGGTAGCCTGTAATAATACCTTCTATATCAATGAGGAAGACGCCAATGCGCATGATATTTTATTGTGTGTAAAAGATGGTGAAAAACAATCCACACCGATTGGGCGTGGACGAGGGTATAGATATGGACTACCAAACAGCGAATACTACTTTAAGTCTGGAGAACAGATGAAAGAACTATTCAAAGATGTTCCAGAAGCAATTTTGAACATAGCTGAGGTGATTGAAAAAGTAGAGCCGTTCTCATTGAATCGAGAAGTATTACTACCAAAGTTCGACATTCCAAAGGAGTTCCAAGACCCTGCTGATGATGCCGATGGTGGTAAACGTGGTGAAAATGCTTACTTACGACACTTAACTTATGAGGGAGCTGAAAGACGCTATGGAGAAATCACGCCAAAAATAAAAGAGCGATTAGATTTCGAACTCGATGTAATTGCCAATACTGGATATCCTGGATATTTCCTAATTGTACAAGACCTTATAGCTGAAGCTCGAAGAATGGGTGTGTCAGTTGGTCCCGGACGAGGATCTGCTGCTGGAAGTGCCGTAGCCTATTGTTTAAAAATTACCAATATAGATCCAATAGAATATAACCTACTATTTGAGCGCTTCTTGAATCCAGAAAGAGTAAGCATGCCAGATATCGATATCGACTTTGATGATGAAGGACGAAGTAAGGTAATGGATTATGTTATCGAGAAATATGGTAAAACCCAAGTAGCCCAGATTATTACCTATGGTACTATGGCCGCTAAATCGTCTATTCGAGATACAGCAAGAGTATTAGACTTGCCACTATCCGATGCCGATAGGATATCTAAGCTAGTGCCGAATATGACCAAGCTGAGCAAGGTGTTTGGAATGGACCCTCAGGAATTGCAATCTAGCTTTAGAGCAGAGGAGTTACCAAATGTAAACGAGTTAATTGCCTTAACAGATTCCACGAATTTGGATGGTGAAACAGTTCGCCAAGCCAGAATTTTGGAAGGATCGGTGCGTAATACTGGAACCCACGCTTGTGGTGTGATTATTACGCCAGATGATATTACCAAGTTCGTGCCAATTGCTACAGCAAGAGGTTCCGACCTGAATGTTACCCAATTTGATAACTCGGTAGTAGAAAGAGCAGGTTTGCTTAAAATGGACTTCTTAGGTTTAAAAACGTTAACCTTAATTAAGGATACGGTGCAGATTGTTAAACACCGCCACAATATTGATATAGACCCAGAGGAATTTCCGTTAGACGACAAGAAAACATACAAGCTTTTCCAACGCGGAGAAACCGTAGGTATATTCCAGTATGAATCCCCAGGGATGCAGAAGCACATGCGGAGTTTAAGACCTACAAACTTCGCCGATCTTATTGCTATGAACGCGCTTTATAGGCCTGGACCTATGGAGTATATTCCAAGCTTTATTCGTCGTAAACATGGCGAGGAAGAAATCGAATACGATTTACCAGAAATGGAAGAATACCTAGAGGAAACTTATGGTATTACCGTATATCAGGAGCAGGTAATGCTACTCTCGCAAAAACTAGCAGACTTTACTAGAGGTGAAGCCGACGTTCTGCGTAAAGCGATGGGTAGCAAGATTATCAGCGTACTAGAGGAAATGAAACCAAAGTTCATTGAGCAAGCTAAAGCCAATGGACATCCAGAAGATAAATTAGAAAAAATATGGAAAGACTGGGAGGCGTTTGCTAGTTATGCATTTAACAAGTCTCACTCTACTTGCTATGCTTGGATTGCATACCAAACCGCTTATTTAAAAGCACATTATCCAGCCGAATATATGGCAGCAGTGCTTTCAAACAATATGAACGATATCAAACAAGTTACGTTCTTTATGGAAGAGGCCAAGCGTATGGGATTAAAAGTATTGAGCCCAGATGTAAATGAGTCGTTCTATAAATTTACTGTAAACGAGGCTGGAGATATTCGATTTGGGATGGGGGCAGTAAAAGGAGTAGGAGCCGGAGCAGTAGCAACGATAGTTGAAAATAGAAAAGATGGAAAATATCGTTCGGTATTCGATTTAGCAAAACGAATAGATTTACGTGCAGCCAACAAACGTGCCTTAGAAAACCTAGCCTATGCAGGAGGATTCGATAGCTTCAATAACCATAGAGCACAATATTTCCATGATGAAGGTGACGGAGTACTGTTTTTAGAGAAGGTGATTCGATACGCAGCAAGGTATCAAGAGTCTCAAAACTCTGCGCAGGTAAGTTTATTTGGCGATGACAGTGAAGTGCAAATACCAGAGCCACCAATGCCAGCCTGTGAGCCATGGCCAACTATGCAACAGTTGAGAGAGGAAAGAGAGGTGATAGGCATCTATATTTCAGGACATCCACTGGACGACTATAAATTAGAATTGAGCAAGCCTTTTAGCAATGCAACTGTAAGCGTATTCCATAACCTAGAGAACATACTAAACCAAGAAATTATTTTTGGAGGAATTGTCACCGACGTACAGCACAGAGAAAGTAGAGACGGTCGAGGATGGGCAGCCTTTACAATTGAGGATTTTACCGATAACTTTGAGTTTAGAATATTTAATGAAGACTATTTGCGTTTCCGACATTTTTTGGTGCCAAACACATTTATACATGCAAAAGTTCGCGTACAAGAAGGTTACTTAAATAGAAAAACTGGTAATAGGAGCCAGCCCAGAATAAACTTCACGCATATGGAATTGTTGCATGATATTCTAGATAATAACTCTAAACAAATCACTTTTCAAATACCTTTAAAACGATTAAATAATGAGGTAATAGAAGGGTTTAACAATCTAATTGAAAATAATAGTGGGGATAAAATGGTGCAGTTTTTAATTTATGATAGAAAAGAAAGAATTAAATTGCGCATGAAAACCCGTAATAAGAAAGTAGCTATCAGTAAAAAATTAATCGAAGAACTAGAGCTATTAGACTTTAAGTACAAGGTTAATTAACCCATAAAGACTCTCTGTTTGCAGCAAAGGGTGTTTGAATATGAGTTAGGTTTTAGAGGTAGATTTAATGTGGTTTTATGCATCAATTAATGCAACGAATAATGAAATATAATAGAACTATAAAACAAAGTGATATTTAAGTTGTAAGGTTTAAGGAAATAATTGACTAATATTGTAAACACATAAATAAAATATAGATTATGGCATTAGAAATAACAGACGCGAATTTTGAAGAAACGGTTTTAAAAAGTGATAAACCAGTAATGGTAGACTTTTGGGCAGCTTGGTGTGGACCATGTAGAATGGTTGGCCCTATCATCGATGAGCTAAGTAAAGACTATGAAGGAAAAGCTGTTGTAGGAAAAGTCGATGTTGACGCGAACCAGGAGTTTGCTGCAAAATATGGCGTACGTAACATTCCTACTGTTCTTGTATTTAAAGATGGTGAGGTAGTAGGAAGACAAGTTGGTGTAGCTGCTAAAAATGTATACGCAGAAGCACTAGAAGAATTACTATAATAATTCCGATTTAGAAATTATTTAATAACAGGTGGAGTCAATACTCCACCTGTTTTGCTTTTTGCACTATTATATATACTCCGACAAAGATTTTATATATTTGAAATAACACTTCTACCAAGAGTAAACAATAATCTATAACGGATTGTAAAACTATACCACATATGTCTGTCGAGAGAATTCCACATACTATTAAAGGCTTTTCTAATTTAGAGTTATTGGCGCGAAAAATCGTTGAAGGTTATATCTCTGGAATACATAAAAGTCCATTTTTAGGATTCTCTTCTGAGTTTGCTGAACACTCTAGATACAATCCTGGAGAAAGTACACGCCATATAGATTGGCGATTATATGCCAAAACCGACGAACTATTTACCAAACGATACGAAGAAGAAACTAACTTGCGCTGCCATCTTATAATCGACAATAGTAGTTCTATGCATTATCCGACAATTAATGAAGAGCCAACTTTAAACAATTTAAACAAGATTAGTTTCTCCGTGTTGGCTTCAGCATGTGTTATGCAATTATTGAAGAAACAAAGCGATGCAGTAGGATTAAGTGTGTATAGCGATACTTATGAGTTTTATTCAAAAGAGTTAGGTAGTCAACGTCATTACAGACAGATTTACGGAGAGTTGAATAAGTTGCTTACCAAACCAAAAGAAAATACAAGTACTAAAACCTATACGTATTTACATCAAATTGCAGAGAAGCTTCCTCGACGTTCCATGGTTTTGCTGTTTACCGATATGTTGCAAACCGAAAAAGAGGAGGTCGAGTTGTTCGAAGCGCTACAACACTTAACTTATAAAAAACATGAAGTAGTGCTGTTTCATGTACTAGATACCGAGCTAGAAGCTGATTTTGATTTCGACAATAGTCCAAAACGATTCACCGATGTGGAGTCTGGTGAATATATAGATCTCTACGCAGATCAGGTGAAATCCCTATATAAAGAAGAAATGGAAAGATATTTGAAGAAAATTGAATCCCAATGTCACAGGTATAGAATTCAGTATGTGCCTGTAAATGTGAGGGATAACTTTGACACGGTATTACAAGCCTATCTATTGGAGCGTAGAAAGTTCAAATAATGTTTGCAGGCTAATATATTAAGTGTATATTTGCCATCGCAACAAAGCAAAAGATTCTAGGAGTATGACTCCGATCTCAAGTTCTTAAAAAATAAGTTGCATAGAATGCAGAAATAATTAGGAAGTTTAAAAAACTTGTGTATATTTGCATTCGTTGAAACAAACGGTCTGGTAGTTCAGTTGGTTAGAATGCCGCCCTGTCACGGCGGAGGTCGCGAGTTCGAGTCTCGTCCAGACCGCAACTAAAATGTTGTGTTGTCCGTTTTTTAACGGAAGGTTTATGTAGTAAACCAATGAGAAGCTTTTCCCACGTCATCTTTTAAAGATGTGAAGTGAGAGGCTTTTTT
>DATGSX010000098.1:0-6070 GCA_035302145.1 Flavobacteriaceae bacterium
ACTTCCACCAACCACAATCTACGCTATTATTGTTAGTTGCGGCATTACTGGGCGAGGATTGGAGAAAAGTATACGACTACGCTATGAAAAATGACTTTAGGTTCTTAAGTTATGGGGATGGGTCTTTGTTACTTCCGTAAACATCTTTAATTTGGGTGAAAATCGGTTTATTCACATAATTTCACTCTTCAGGGTTCAGGGTTCAGTGATCAGAAAACAAAATATGTATCTGCGAAATCTGCGGGAAAAAAATTACGACTTGGCGAAAGGGCGAGTGAGCGACTTGGCGAAGGAGCGAAACTTGAAAATCACAAAATATCTGCGTTAATCTGTGAAAATCCAGTGAAACTTCAGGGTTCAGGGTTCAGAAACAAAATAAATATCTGCGAAATCTGCGGGAAAAAAATTACGACTTGGCGAGAGGGCGAGTGAACGACTTGGCGAAGGAGCGAAACTTGAAAATCACAAAATATCTGCGTTAATCTGTGAAAATCTAAGGTGAAACTTCAGGGTCTGATTGTGCGGATTAAAAGCAAACTTTTTTAATAATAACTTTATAATTAAAATTACTATTAAGTGCACAATTTAAAGCACATTGACTCTTAACAGATAGTCAATATGAATCCAATATATAGGGATTAAAATCAGTCATATACATTTACTTCACTTAATTTATCTATATTGTAACACAAAATTAACAAGAATCTGCAAATCCTATGAGTTTAGTTATTCAAAATTTAAACAAGACCTACAGCAACGGTGTAAAGGCAATAGATAATTTAGACCTAGAAATAGGGGCTGGAATGTTCGGCTTATTAGGTCCGAACGGCGCTGGAAAATCTTCGATTATGCGAACTATCGCAACCCTGCAAAAACCCGATACAGGAAGTATACACTTTGGAGATATCAATATTCTGGAAAACCAACAAGAGTTTAGAAAAATCCTTGGTTATCTACCTCAATCTTTTGGGGTGTATCCCAATATCTCTGCCGATGATTTATTGGATTATTTTGCAAGACTAAAAGGAATTTCATCTTCCAAAGATCGTAGAAAAATTGTGGATAGCGTTCTGGAAGCTACTAATCTGTATGATGTTCGAAAGAAAAGTGTGAGTGGATATTCTGGCGGAATGAAACAAAGATTTGGTATTGCACAATTACTATTGAACGATCCAAAATTGATTATTGTAGACGAACCTACCGCAGGATTAGACCCAGCTGAAAGACATAGATTTCTAAATGTACTCAGAGAAATTGGGACCGACAACACCGTGATTTTTTCTACCCATATTGTAGACGATGTAAAAGAGCTTTGCAATCATATGGCAATAATAAATGGAGGAAGGTTATTAGATAAAAGCACGCCAAAAGAAGCACAGAAAAAACTGGAAGGATTAATCTGGACAAAAGAAGTAAATAGAGAAGAAGCCGATAATTTAAATACAGAACTCAATCTATTGTCTAGTAACTACAATGAAGATAACTCTTTAAATGTACGAGTTTTATCAGAAGAACCTCTAACTGAAAAAGGGTTTATCCAAGTTACCCCAAACTTAGAGGATGTTTATTTCGCAGCGCTAAAAAACGATTAAATCATGTTTAAAACTATATTTTCTTTCGAATTTAAGCGTTGGATCAAAGGCTGGCAATTTTATCTATACGCAGGTATATTCTTTTTCCTAGGTTTTTTCTTGATGGGGAGCGGTTTAGGATTTTTCGATGCGGTAACTGTTACTACCACTTCTGCAAAGGTGTCAAACACCCCGCTGGTAATCAGCATGTTGATTGAAGGTGCTAATAATTTATTGTATTTCTTATTTCCTACGATAATCGGCGCATCGATTTATCGGGATTATAAATACAATATGCATCAGATTTTTTATTCCTACCCTTTCACCAAGACAAATTATTTATTAGGGAAATTCTTAAGTGCTTTTTCCATCACTTTTATTATCAGCGCGTTTATTGGTCTAGGTATTTTTATTGCAACACTAATGCCAATGGCCAATTCTGACCTCTTAGGACCAAATGTTTTTTGGAATTATGCACAGGCTTACCTACTAAACGTCATTCCCAATATGTTATTAATAGGGATAATTGTTTTTACTGTAACCACCTTATCCAGAAGTGTTTATGTTGGGTTTATCTCTATCATAGCTATCATTATTATTATTGGAGTTGTTAATAGTATTGCTGCTGATATGGACAATGAGATAATAGCCATGTTGATTGATCCCTCTGGCATGCAGGCTTTGCAGTATTACACCAAATACTGGACAGTGGATGAGTTCAATACTAACAACTTGCCAGTGGAAAAATGGTACTTGGTAAATCGAGCGATTTGGCTTGGTATGACAATGATTTTTGCCGTACTATTGTTTTTACTTTTCAACTTTTCTGAACAACCTATCAACTTAAAATTCTGGAAGAAAAAAGAGGGTGAAAGATCAACTAAGTCTAACTTAATAGGGTTGCATAAAATTGTTTTACCTAAAGTTAAGTACAGCTATTCATTAAAATCACATTGGAATAACGTGGTCAACTTTACACGTTTAAACTTTATATTTCTGATTAAAAACAGAGCTTTTCTTATCCTGGTAGCTATAGGTATTCTGAGCATGATTTTTATTGGTATTTTTTCCAATACCATCATGGGAACCAAAACGCTTCCAGTAACCAGAAATATGCTTTCGATTCTTTCGGCAGTTTTTATGATTTTCATTGTAGCCAACACATTCTTAGGTGCTGGTTTGTTGATTCATCGAGGAAAGAACACCAATATGGATGAATTGATAGATGTTACGCCCACCCCAAACTGGGTGTTTTTCATTTCCAATTTTTTCGCCTTGATTTTAATGCAAATACTCCTGCTTTTAACAATTATGATAGGTGGAATTGCAATTCAAACTTTCCTTGGATATTATCAATTCGAAGTAGGGCTTTACCTTAAAGGTTTACTAGGAATAACCTTGGTATCTTATATCATTTGGGCGGGATTAGCCATGGCGGTGCAAACGCTATTTAGAAATTATATTGTTGGATTCTTTATCTTAATTCTATTTTTCCTTTTTGGAGATCTGTATTCTAAATTAGGAGTAGAACAAACTATATTCTTTTTTAATCGATTGCCTACGCCTTCCTATTCAGACTTAAATGGCTTTGGAAGCGGGCTACCTAAGTATTTTGTGTATGTATCCTACTGGATGCTTTTTATAGGATTTATCAGTGGACTGACTTTGATGTTCTGGAGAAGAGGCGTTTTCAGTTTTAAAGAAAGGTTCCATTTTGCAAGAAAAAGAGCGAAATCTAAAGTGGTTATTCCAACCCTTCTTTGCTTAGGCGGATTTTTAGTTTTAGGAGGGTATTTATATTATGAAAACACCATTAAACATCCTTATTATTCGGCCAAAGAAAGAGAGTTGATGCAAGTGGAATATGAACAGAAATTCAAAGGCTACGAAAATATGGTGCTACCACGAATTGTCGACGTTAAGGTGGACATGGATTTATATCCTACATCGCGTGACTTTGAAGCTAGAGGACAGTATATCTTAAAAAATAAAAATGCCACTGCTGTAGATAGTCTATTGGTGAATTATAATCCTAGGTACATCACTGATATAAAAATAGAAAATGCAGAGTTTTTATCTAAAGATACGCTTTACGGGTATAGTTTTTATCGATTTAATCAACCTCTAGATAGTGGAGCAACAGCAAAAATGGAATTCCATATCAAGAACAAACCAAATACTATTTTAAGAAGCAATTCTCCCGTTATTGGGAATGGTACTTTTATAAATAACTCCCATTTTCCGTCACTTGGATATGATGATTCTAGAGAAGTAAGCAGTTCTCAATTAAGAGAGAAATATGATTTACCGCCGAAAAAACGGATGGCAGATCAGGATGATTTAAAAGCAAGACAGAATACCTATATCCGAAATGATTCGGATTGGATTACTTTCGAGACCACCGTTAGCACCGAAGAAGATCAGATAGCCATCGCACCAGGATATTTACAGAAAGAGTGGGTTGAGGACGGACGTAGGTATTTTCACTATAGTATGGGAGATCAGAAAATATTGAACTTTTTCGCTTATAACTCTGGTACTTATGAAGTAGAAAGAGATAAATGGGAAGACATCGATATTGAAATTTATTACAACAAGAAACATCCATATAATGTGGATAGAATGGTTAATGGCTTGAAAAAAAGTTTCGATTATTTCACCAAAGAATTTGGTCCCTATCAATTTAAGCAAGCAAGGATTATAGAATTTCCAACGACTCATGGTAGTTTTGCGCAGTCGTTTGCTAATACTATTCCATTTTCAGAAAGCATTGGATTTATTGCCGATGTGGATGATGAAGATGAAGAAGGGGTAGATTATCCATTCGCCGTAACCTCACATGAATTGGCTCATCAATGGTGGGCACATCAGGTAATAGGGGCCAATGTGAAAGGATCAACCATGTTATCGGAAAGTCTATCAGAATACAGTTCCTTAAAAGTATTGGAACATGAGTATGGACAAGGTCAAATGCGTAAGTTTTTGAAAGAATCTTTAGATAGTTACTTAGCTAGTCGAAGTTTTGAAACCGAAGAAGAACAGCCTTTGATGTACAATGAGAATCAATCCTATATTCACTACCGAAAAGGATCGTTGGTTTTCTATGCTTTGAGTGATTATATGGGCGAAAAGAAACTGAATAAAGTATTAAGTCAGTTTATTGACAAGAGGGCGTTCCAAGATGCGCCACATGCTACGTCTGGTGAGCTTGTAGATGATCTAAAAGCTGCTGTGCCAGATTCTTTACAGTATATGATTAAAGATATGTTCGAAACCATTACGCTTTACGATAATTATATAGATAGTGCAGAAGCACGCGAACTAGAAGATGGAACCTACGAAGTAGCTATAAAAGCTATTGTTAGCAAATATAGAGCAGGCGAAAAAGGAAAGAGGTTATATGCCAATTCACAAGGTGATTCATTGGTTTACATCAACAAAAGAGATAAAGAAATAAAATCTTTGCCTTTACAAGACTATGTAGAAGTAGGAGTTTTTGCAACAAACGAAGATCAGGAAACAGGAAAAACATCGGAGAAAATCCTCTATTTAGAGAAAGTGAAAATCACCGATATTGAAAATGACTTTAAGATAATTGTAAAGGAAAAACCAAGCGAAGCAGGGATAGATCCATACAACAAACTGATTGACACAAGGTCAAATGATAATCGAAGAAGTGTAGATATAAAAAAAGAAGAAACTTTATAAACTTACTTCATATTCCTTTTAAAACCTATGGTATCTAGCATATATCATAGGTTTTTAAATTGAAAACAAGAAACCCTAAGTAACGGATTCATAGTGTCATTTTGCTGTATATTAATAGGCAAGATTATATAGGTAAACTATGGTTTTATCCTTAAAATAGAACGTATATAAAATGTATCTTTGATTTAATTATTTAGAGTTTATACCTATGCTTCATGTCACTTGTGCTGTCATTCAAAAAGAAAACAAATTTCTGATTTGCCAACGTTCCAAAGAGATGAAACTTCCTTTGAAATGGGAATTCCCTGGCGGAAAGATAGAAGAAGGTGAAGATAAAAAGGAGTGCTTGAAACGTGAAGTAAAAGAAGAACTTGGATTAAATATTGAAGTTTTAGCTCCATTAGAAATGGTAGAACACCATTATCCCGAATTTTCCATTTCCTTGTATCCTTTTATGTGCAAGATAAAGTCAGGGGAACTTTCGGTGGCAGAACATGCACAAGTAAAATGGGTAGGTTTAGATGAGTTGGATAATTTCGACTGGGCCGAAGCAGATTTACCAATACTTGTTGAATTAAAAAATTTACTTTCGACCAAAGAAGAATAAAAACATGCAAAAAACAGCCATTATATTAGGAGCGACAGGACTTACAGGTGGACATTTATTAGATTTATTATTAGAAGACGATTCCTTCAACAAAATACTAGTTTTCTCCCGTCGAAAAACAGGTAAAGAGCATCCGAAACTAGATGAGCATATCATTGATTTATTGAAGCTAGATGATTATAAA
>DATGSX010000099.1:0-4118 GCA_035302145.1 Flavobacteriaceae bacterium
GAAATATCGGTAATAGCAGCAAAATAGTAGCTTTGGCTACTATTTTAGCTTTACCAGAGGTTGGTTTAAACCATTAACCACATTTCGCATTATTTTATATTTATCAATACTTGCAAATAATTGGGTTAAGGTTCTAAACCCATAACTTCTAGGGTCGAAACTCGGATCAATTTTCCTTAGAGTACTTCCTATATGAGCAATATATACCTCGTCTTCTTCATTGATGTTGGTTGAAATTTCAAAAGCTTTATCCAACAATTTTAATTCTTCCTTTCCGAGTTTAGAAGAGCTTTGTTTTTGATCTGTTTTATCAGGTGTAGAAGAACTAGGTTTTGAACTTTTTCTTGATGTTCCTTTTGAACTGCTTGACTTTTCTGATTTAGGTTGTAAGTTTTCACTAAATGTAAAAATCTCACAAGACTTCACAAAAGCAGTAGGAGTTTTACGCTCTCCTATTCCCATAACAAACATCCCCTCTTCGCGAATTCGCTTTGCTAATCCAGTATAGTCGCTATCGCTAGATACAATGCAAAACCCGTCTACACTATCGGCATGTAAAATATCCATCGCATCGATAATCATTGCGCTATCGGTGGAATTTTTACCAGTAGTGTAAGAGAATTTCTGAATTGGATTTATAGAGTACTGATTGATGATGTTTTTCCAACTATTCATCTGTGGGGTGGTCCAATCGCCATAGATTCGGCGTATAGTAGCTTTCCCGTAACGAGATACTTCTTCTAGTATCTCTTTTATAAGCTTTGCTTGTGCGTTATCGCCATCGATAAGCACTGCTAAATTAAACTTTGTTTCCATATAATAATCGCAACTAAATTTCCCTGTTGCAAAGGGTTAATAAAATTTCTGGCAAAAAGATAGTAAATAATTAATTCATACAGCGAAAAGACACCATGTTTATTGCAGTACCTATAATTTCGATGAGTTTTACTTATCTATATAACAGTTAGTTAAATCCTAAAATCAAGATCTATTTTTAAGCGCCAGTAAATCATGACATACTAAATCTTTCCTAAATAGTTGTTAGACATTTAATTAGGACAAAAATAACCAGTATCTTTTATTGTAGATAAATTTATTAATATACTTCTTATATTATTACAATACAATGTTTTACATCACAAGAAAATTAATAAAATCTTCTTAATTTTGGATGAAACAAATAAGATTAACCTATTAGAATTATATACTATGAAACACAAAGTTCCTATTTCAGAAATTATGACTAAAGACGTTATTACACTTAGTCCTGATGAGTCTCTTTATAAAGCTGAAAAGTTGTTTGCAAAGCATAACATTCGACATATACCTATTGTTGAAAAACAGCGCTTGGTAGGAATGATTAGTCACACTGATTTACTACGAATAAGCTTTTCTAGCTTAGATAAAACCGATGAAAGTATTGTGCCTGTAATCTATGAAATGTTTAGCATTCCTGAAATAATGACAAGAGTACCAGTATTTGTAGAGGCAACTACCACAATAAAACAGACTGCAGAAATTTTAGCACGACAAAGCTTCCATTCTCTCCCAGTTCTTGATAAAGGAAAGTTAGTAGGTATTGTTACCACAACCGACCTAATTAATTATCTATTGGCCCAGTATTAATGATAATCGCTTCGTTGTAATTTAATCCAAATCGGAAGTGGCTTCCGATTTGGACTTCTAATCACTACCTCCCCCCTTGTCCAAATTTCATAAGTATTAATCACAATATTCATCTATCATCTTTCAATACAATCCACTATGAACTATTTTATTTCTTTAGGGTTTTCTCTTCTAATGCTAGCGTGTAATCTTAAAAAAGACCTTAATACCCCATCAAACGAACTACTTTCCGAATCAACAACTCAAACAAATGAGATTAAAGAAGAGTATATTATGATAGATCACGCCGAGCTAAATTATACATTAGCTCAAACAACTACCTCTATGTCAGCTAAAGAGGTTATGAAGTTATATTATCCGCAGGAAGTTGAATCACAAGAAGGAAATGAAATATTAACTATCCAAGAAAAAGCCTTAGAAAACGGCAATATTATAGTCACTTTAATTCATGATAATTTTTTAGATGATTCTCTAAAAGGTGAAAAACATGTTATGGAGTTACAGCTAAATAACAATAAGTGGTCTATTGTTACTTTAAAAAAGAATTGGAAATGTTGGGAAGGAAGAGGTCATACGAATTGGGGTATTGAACCCTGTTTATAATATCTATGGGGAAATCCTATTATAAACACTAAGGAAATCTACACTTATAATTTTGCTCTAAAATAATCCACACTTTCTTTTACAGCAGTATCTAGAGAGCTATAGGAAACTCCTAAATCAACTTTTGATTTTTGATTACTATAGTAGTTATTTATGCAAAGTGCTTTCATATTAGCCAAACTTAAGCTGGTTGTAATACCCAGATATCGTAGTAAACTACCTATCGCTCCAAGTAGCAATAATATGGTTTTCGGAATAGGGACTAAGAATTGAGATTGTTTTGTTATACTTTTTAGCTTCTTAAAAAATGCCTTATAAGATAAATTATAACCAGCTATCAAATACTTTTCATGTGATTTTCCTTTTGTAAAACTATTTATAATAGCTGATACCACATCATTTACTGGCACGAAGCTTTTTCCCCCTGGGGGATAAAACACCAATCGTTTATCCAGTCCCATTAAGAGCAATTTCCCGGAACTAGGTTTGCTATCATTAGCACCAATCATAAAAGTAGGATTCAAAATTTTCACTTCCATATCCCCTACCTGATTAAGTAAATACTTTTCCGCTTGTAATTTGCTTTGTGCATAATAATGATTGGAAAAAGGTTTTCTCATCTCTTTTTCTTCTGTACCAGGGTTTTCAAAGCTTCCATAGCCTATGGTGTTTGCAGTGCTGATAAAAATAAACTTAGATACCTTATATTCTTTAGCCTTCTCAAACAACCTTGCGGTAGCCAGATAATTAGCCTTTTCGTATTCTTTATATTTTAATAGGTTGGTAGCCGTTACCGCTGCAATATGTACTACTATATCTACATCTTTAAGATAGTCTCCATAATCATCAAAAAGATCTTTTTTAATTAAATGGAGGTTTTCGGTACGATTCCCAAAGTATTTATTTGGATCTCTAGCTATTGCAGTTACACGATAACCGAGTTTTAATAATTCATTTGCCAAATTAGTACCTAACAATCCAGTGACTCCAGTAATAAAGATACTTTTCATACACCTACACCTAATTCTTTTTTGAACCTACTGGTTATTATTGGGAGAGAAATCCATGTAGGCACTAACTTTAATACCAACCAACTGAAGCGATTTACATGAATCACTGCTTTTCTTTTTTCTAATTGTTTAATACAATATCGTGCTACCTTATTTGGATCAAGTAGAGTCACTCTAGCGAAAAAACCTTGTTTTTCTATTCTCTGAGTAGCATTGCCATTTGTTTTCATAGGTCCAGGAGCTACCACACTAACACATACACTTGTATCTATTAACTCTTGATATAATCCTCTTGAAAAAGAGTGCACAAAAGCTTTCGATGCGGGATAAACCGTCTTATAGCCAATGGGTGAATAACCTGCAAGACTCGATATATTAAGGATATTAGCTTTATCTCGAGCTTTTAAATTTGGCAATAAACGATGGGTTAATATAGAAGTAGCCATAACGTTTAGCCCAATCATCGTTTCAATATAGGACGTGGAAACTTCATCGAATTTTCTAGTTCCTCCAATTCCTACATTATTAATTAGAACATTTATATGGTAATTTTCATTTATCCAGTCCGTAACAGAATAAAGGTTCTCTTTTATACTCAAATCTGTTTCATAGGGTACAGTTTTGATCTTGAATTGTTTTTCAAGTTTTGCACATAAATTAGCTAGACCTTCATTTGGTAAACTAAGTAAAAGTAAATTATTTCCTTTTTTAGCTAATTCTATTGCAAATGATTTTCCTAATCCTTGACTAGCTCCTGTAACTACGGCAAAATTTTCTTTAGTGGTTTTATTCATAGTACAAATTTAAGGTAGTTAATTGTTTAATCCATTGCCTTTAAGAAATAATCTACATAAGATTTTTAAAACATCCTTTAGTTTT
>DATGSX010000100.1:0-11510 GCA_035302145.1 Flavobacteriaceae bacterium
CCTTACGAGCAGGAATTATTGTAGGGTCCGGTAGTGCTTCTTTTGAAATAATGAGAGATCTAGTAGAGAAGCTTCCTATAATGATTACTCCTAAATGGCTTAATACTAAATGTCAACCCATAGGAATAAGAGATGTTCTAAAGTTTTTAGAAAAGTCATTGCTCAAAGAAGAAATGTTCGATCAGAATTTCGATATCGGTGGTCCTGATATTCTCACCTATAAAGAAATGTTACTGGAGTATGCACGGATTAGAAAGCTAAAACGGCGTATCTATACCATACCTATTATGACACCGAGACTTTCCTCCTATTGGCTTTACTTTGTTACCTCTACCTCCTACAAGTTAGCTTCGTCGCTTGTAGATAGCATGAAAGTGGAGGTGGTATGCAGAGATCGCAGAATTAATGACATACTAGATATTCACCCAGCGAGCTATACAAAATCGATACAAAGGGCATTTTCAAAAATAGAAAGCAATGAAGTTATTTCTAGTTGGAAAGACGCACAAATAAGTGGTATAAAACACATTAATATTTCCGATTTCGTTGAGGTACCTGAGTTCGGTTGTTTTAAAGATGTAAAAGAACGAGAGATAAGCTTTCCAGAAATAGTGCGCAACAGAGTTTGGAGCATAGGTGGCGACACGGGTTGGTACCATGCAGACTTATTGTGGAAAACAAGAGGGTTTATGGATAAGCTATTTGGTGGCGTTGGTTTACGACGAGGAAGAACAAACGCAACCGAGCTTGAAGTTGGCGATGCCTTAGATTTTTGGCGGGTTATATACGCCAATAAAGAAGAAGGTAGACTGCTGTTATTTGCCGAAATGAAACTACCTGGAGAGGCTTGGCTAGAGTTTAAAATAAAGCAGGATAAACTTATACAAACCGCAACTTTTAGACCTCATGGAGTTTGGGGTAGACTGTATTGGTTTGCAGTTTTACCTTTTCACGGAATTATTTTTAAAGGGATGATAGATAAAATTGCTAAATGAAAAACAAGCTAATAGATATAAACGAAGTTAAAATAAAAAACTTAGATTCCATTCGTCCTGATTTACCTAAAATCCGCAAAGAAATCCAACATCTTGAATTCGCAAAAATTAGACACTATAAATCTAGATAGGAATGGAGTTTATATTGGATGCGAGCGAGTAGAAAATGGAGGCTTTATATGAGCCGTTCCCAAAAGCAACGCTTTTAGATGAAATAATCGAGGTAATTGAAGTAGATAAATATGCTTATTTTTATGGATAATAACAGATAAGATAAAGGAGCAACGAGAGTAATCAAAATGAAAACGTACAAAGCAAATAAAAAGGGATTTATCAGGTATCTGCTAGCTTGTTTTTTCCTATTACCGATACTTATATTCTATCTCGACAAAAATACATTTATCGAAAAACCTTTCATTCTACTACCATTATTAAGTCCGCTTGCGCTGATTACTTGGGTCTATATTGACACATATTATAAAATAGAACAGAATAATTTAATATATCGTTCCGCCTTTTTAAGAGGTAAAATAGCTATCTCAGATATTAAGGAAATTCAAAAAGATAAAACTATGTGGAGCGGTACAAAACCTGCACTTGCTAAAAACGGGCTAATTATTAAGTATAGTAAATATGATGAAATATATCTGGCACCTGAGAACAACAACGAAATGGTTACAGATTTACTAAAAATAAATCCGAATATAAAAGTCTCTGAATAAGCATATCATAAGTAAAAGCCAATCTATGAAACCAAACTATCTTGCAATGCTCTTGTATTCCTGTGCAAAAGCTCCTTTGTAATGCGTATCTTTGCCCGACGGTGGGGATTTCTTAATTGATTTTTACGCAACGAGCGACTTTAGCTGCCGTAAAAACAATTAATAAAACATATGACATTTAAAGAATTAAACCTCATTCCATCTATACTAAAAGCATTAGATGATGAGAACTACAAAGAGCCTACTTCTATACAGGCCAAATCCATCCCACTTATTTTAAACAATGAAGACGTACTAGGCACTGCACAAACTGGAACTGGAAAAACAGCAGCCTTTGCTGTGCCTATAATACAGCATTTAGCTAAAGAACAGCAAAACGGAAAGGGCAAACGCAAAATTGCCTCTCTTATAATAACTCCTACTCGTGAGTTAGCTATACAAATAGCAGAAAGTGTTTCTACCTATTCTAAATACACCGACCTTAAAAATGCGGTTATCTTTGGTGGAGTTAGTCAGAATCCGCAAACCAATGCACTTAGAAAAGGTGTAGACATATTGGTAGCAACTCCAGGTAGACTACTGGATTTAATGGATCAAGGATTCATCTCTCTTAAAGATGTGAAGTATTTCGTGTTAGACGAAGCCGATCGCATGCTAGACATGGGATTCATTCATGATATAAATAAGATTATAGCAGAACTACCAAAAAAGAGACAATCCCTATTCTTCTCGGCAACCATGCCAAAGAACATCTTAGATTTGTCCAATAAAATCTTGACAAAGCCAAAGCAAGTATCGGTAAATCCTGTTTCGTCTACAGCAGAAACCATTCAACAGTATTTATACACTACCAACAAGGACACCAAAACGGACTTGTTGTTACACATCTTAAAAGACTCTGATCTTGACCAAGTATTGCTTTTCGCAAGAACCAAACACGGATCCGATAGAATAGTACGTAACTTAGGAAAGCGAAAGATTAAAGCGGCAGCGATTCACGGAAATAAAAGCCAAAACCAACGTCAAAGAGCTTTAAAAGATTTTAAAGACGGAAAAGTAAGAGTACTAGTAGCTACCGACATTGCCTCTAGAGGAATCGATATTGATAAGCTTCAATATGTTATCAACTATGATATTCCCAACGAATCTGAAACATATGTTCATAGAATTGGACGTTGTGGACGCGCAGGCGAAGAAGGAATTGCTATTTCACTCTGTGAGCCAGAAGAAAATACGTACATAAGAGATATCGAGAAACTTACTAAGCAAAAGCTAGAAAGAGTTGCAGACAATCCTTTTCCACAAACAGACCGACCTATGACGGCAGCGGAAAAAAGAGAAGCAGAAAAAGAAAAACAAAGACGTAGACAAGAGTATTTCGCAAATCGAAATAAGAAAAGAGGTTCAAGAAAAACTGGTGCTCAAGGGAGAAGAAGATAGTCAAATTGCTATCCTTACTAAATCAATGAAACACTAAGTGTTACTTATCTATGAGTAAAAAAATAATACAAGAACAGCCTAACAACCCACTACACGGTGTAAAACTAGTAACTATATTAGAAGAATTAGTAGAAGCCTATGGTTGGGATAAAATGGCAAGGGAAGTAAACATCAACTGTTTTAAAAACGACCCATCTATTAAGTCAAGCCTTGTTTTTCTTAGGAGAACCCAATGGGCTAGAGATAAAGTAGAACAACTTTATCTTGATTTTCTGAAAGAATAGAATAACTAACTTTAAGCTTATGAGAAATCTGATCCAAATATATTTGATTGGATTAGATTTTTTTATATATTATTTGATTAAAATAAATACTAAAAAATGAGATTATTATTACTTACTACATGTTTACTATTCCTAGTTTCATGCGCAGACGTGAAAATTGAGCAGGATCATGAAGTGGCTCAAGGGGAATGGATTAAAGGTACAGAGGAAGAAAAGCTCGAAATAATTGAAGAGCAGTTAGGTGGATTCGGCACGGCAATGATAGAAGTTGCTTACCGCTACCAAGAAATGTACTGGGCTGGACAAGATGAAAACTGGGAGTATGCAGACTACCAACTTGAGCACATTGAAGAAGCAATGGAAGCAGGTTTTGTACGCAGACCTGGTAGAGAAAGAGCTGCTGAGCATTTCATGACGTATACTATAGTCGAGATGGAGAAAGCTATTGAGAGTGAAGATTTAGATAATTTCAACGAGAAGTTCGAGCAAATGAGAATGGATTGTAAAAGCTGTCACAACATGGAAAAAGTTCCATTTATAGACATAACTATTCCAAAACTTAGAGCAGTACCATCTGGTCCTTCACATTAAAACTTTACCAACTTCAACCTATTTACTGAAGTAATAAAATATTTAAAACTCTGTTTCAAAACCTCACGGTAGCGAAACAGAGTTTTTATTTTTCATAAGGATGCAAAATTTATCGCATGTTTGCGCTATCTACCAAGATTATTTTCAAATAGGTGAGTATTATTGTATCTTCCATAGGTAATTGCGTTGGTTTATTAAACTTCGAAAAGAATGGATAACAGCATTAGAATCTTAGCAACTGCAGATTTGCATCTGGGTAAAAGCTCTTCCGATATTACGGGAAGTCACGCCTCTACTAAATTCACTCTTAATAAAATAACCGAATATTGTGTTGACCAAAAAGTGGACGTATTGTTGCTATCTGGAGATATCGTTGATTGGGACAATCGATTTTTTGAGGCATATGGTCCGTTACAAGAGTCATTTGATCGCTTAGGAAGACATGGAATAAAGATTTATTTAGTTGCTGGAAATCATGATTTTAATGTTTTACCCCAAATCATTTCTACTGGAGACAACACTCATGTACATTTATTAGGTGAAAATCAACAATGGGAAGTTCAAGAGTTTAAAAAGAACGGACAAACCATTCAATTCGTTGGCTGGTCGTTTGCAAATAGGTATGTTTATGATAGTCCTATGCTTACTTGGGATGCAAGCATTTTAAATCCAAATTTCACAACAATTGGTCTTTTACACGGTGATGTGGATAGCCATAATAGTAGTTACGGTCCTATTCGTCTTAATGACTTGCGAAGTTCCGGTGTTGCGCTTTGGGTTTTAGGGCATATACATAAACCACAACAATTAATCGACCAACCACAGGTTTGGTATCCAGGCTCACCTCAAGCATTAAGTGCAAAAGAAACAGGGGCACACGGTCCATTGCTAATAACCGTACTGCCCAATCAAACACCTCAGGTAGAGCTAATAAAAATATCACCAGTACGATATGAGGATATAGAAATAGATATTTCTGGAGTTCGAAATGAAGAAGAATTACGCTCTAGGGTTGTTAAGGGTTTAGATGAGGAAACAGATAGAATAATAAAGGAGTTAGAGCAAGTCAAGTCTTTGGTATATCATATTACCTTGGCAGGCAAAAACAGTCTAGCCAAAGAAATAGAAATCTGGAAAAGAACCGCTGTAGATTATAACATTCGATTAGAAAATGGAACAAGTGTAAGCATCCGTCGAGTAGACACTAAGATCCAACCAGAAATAAGCGACTTAAAGCAAATAGCAAAGCAACCGTCACCAGCAGGAATACTAGCCAACACCATCTTAGCAATCGAAGAAGAGAGAGATGATCCCTTTCTAGAAGAATTAATTGAAGAGTGGATTCAGAAAATGGAAAACACCAATAGTGTAGGAGCATACCATCCTTTGTCTAATGAAAGAATGGAAGAAAACACAACAGAACATGCTCGAATAGCTATAAAAGATGAATGCAACCGATTGCTAGGTGAATTGATGACGCAAACCTCTAAATCTTATTAAAATGCAGAAATCCGCTCTGATTCTTCGAAATCTTTCTATTTATAAAATGCCAGGTTTTCCAAACGGAATGGAAGCAATCGACTCATTGGCTGCGAACATCAACGTTATCGCTGGCCCAAATGCTTCAGGTAAAAGTTCTACCGCCAGGATGATTCAGAATGTTATTTGGAAACAAAACATAGATAGAATCCGTGTAGAGGCTAAAATAAAGATAGACCAGAAGGATTGGAAGCTACATATCGATAACGGATATTACAGTAGTCAATCCAATGGTTTTGATGAAGCTTTACCTTCTATTCCAGCTGTAGAAGAGTCTAAACGCTATTTTTTAGCCCTTCATGAGCTCATTAAAGAAGACGACCAGAATTTAGCAGCAGCTATATTACAGGAAGCTATCGGCGGATATGATTTACAAGCAGCGCAAAAATCTTTAGGATTTAGTAGCAACACTCCGAATCGTGGGATAAACGAATACAGAAATTACGAAGCCAAGCGAAAGAAAGTAGAAGAAATAGAAGATAAACAGATAAGCTTACAAAATGAAGAAAGAAAACTTGCTGGCTTAATAGAAGAACTCGAAAAAGCTAAAAAGGCAGTTCATCTACAACAAGGCTATACGTACCTAATTGAATTTCTTAAAGCGAAAGCAAACAAGGAACTTCTGGAAGAACAAAAGAAGCTTTTCCCAGAACAAATATCCTTGCTGATTGGTAATGAGTATGATAGAATTACCGAATTAGAAAAGAACATTGAAGAGCGCAATCAAGAAATAGCAAGAATTGATCGGGAAAAAGAATCCAAAAGAAAAGAATTAGCCGAGCTTCAAATCCCAGAAGATGGGTTTGACAAAGTGATATTGGACACCCTACATGAAAAGATTGAAAAGTTAGCCGAGTTACACAGAAGTATAGATAGCAAGCGCATAGCTATTGCCAAGAATGAAGAGGAAACCAAGGTTAGACTACATCGTCTTTTTTCAGATTTAAGCAAAGAAAATCTAGATGCCATTAATCTAGAAAGCATTCATGACTTAGATATTTTCTTCGAAAAAGCAGCAAGTTTATTATATAAGAAACAGACGTACGAAGAGGAAATAAAAAAGCTAAAGAAAGAAAAAAGCGATCAAACCAATAGAATAGAAAACGTACACCACGGAATTCAAATACTATTGAATTGGTTTGAGAAAGACACTTCGGCAGCAGAGGTATCAAAAATACATTTGTGGATTCTATTTGTCCTAGGAGCAATTACTATTATTTCGACTTATCTCTTTGAAGAGATTGGAATGGCTGGGGTAATAGTCATGCTATCCTATGTATTATATTTACACTTCAGAAAACAATCTACCGATTCACTTAAAGATTCTCGTGTTAGCGATTTTAAAAGAACTGGTTTAAATCAACCAACAAAATGGGAAGAAGAAGCCGTGTCTAAACGCTTAGAAGAGCTTCATCAAGATTTACTTGAAATAAGAAATCAACAGCAAATTCATCAACGATTAGAAGAGTTAGATAATTCCTTGGAAAAGATTCAACCAGATTTTCAAGACTTAGAAAACGAACGTCAGAAATGGCTAGCTAAACTCAGTGATATTCCAGAATTAAATGTTGAGAATATTGAACGGTATTCTAGCTTATATTGGTTTTTAAAAGACCTACAAGAATGGCAAAAGCAGAATAAGGAATTAGAAGCAAATAGACTGTCGTTGAAAAAGGAAAAAGAGATTTATGCTGAAACGCTAAATCAAATCAATAACCTATTATCAGAGGCTCAAGTAGATACAGCGTCGGATGTAGCATCGGCCAAAGCGATTCTAAAAAACATGCGGGAGGATCAAAATGTTCGCACTACTCTATTAAATAACATAGCTCATTTAAGAGAGCGAAAACTAGATTTTGAAAGCTTAAAAACTAAAGATAAAAAAGAACTACATGCCATTTACGATAGGCTAAATTTAGATTTTGACGAAAAAGATGCATTAAGAAGGCTTGTAGAAAGAAGAGAAGAATACCAAGAGTTTGAAAAAAACTTCGAGCAAGCTAAACGCAGTTTAATAGAAAAAGAACGACAGGTCCAAGAACACTCATCATATGATAAGATTAAAGAAGAACTTCCTACACTACAGTTAGAAGAAGCTAAGGAACGAAAAGAAGAATTCACCAAACTAGCTGAAGAAGTCGGTGAATTAGATAGAGAAATTACGAGGATAAAAACCCTTGTAGGGGAAGAACGAACCGGACGTGAATTGGAAATTGCTTTAGCAGAAAGGGAATCTTCTTTAGATGATTTAGAGGAACACTATCAAAAAACCAGAGCATCAATTACAGGCGATCTTATTTTAAACGGCTTGAGAAAGCAGTCTCAAGAAAACAGCGATTTAGAAGTTTTAAAACGAGCTAGAGAGTTGTTTAATAAAATAACCCATGGCCATTTTGAGCTAATCTTGGACGATAGTGATGGAGGAAGTTTTAGAGCAAGAAACACGGTTTTAAATCAAGGTTTAGAATTAGACCAATTATCTTCCGGAACTCGAATACAGTTACTGATTGCCGTGCGTTTAGCCTTTATCGAAAACCAGGAAACAGGAGTTAAGCTACCGATTATAGCAGATGAAGTTTTGGCGAACAGCGACGATTTACGAGCAAAACAAATCATTGAAGCCCTAGTAGAAATCAGTAAAGAAGGCCGACAAGTTTTTTACTTTACCGCACAGACCGACGAAGTAAAGAAATGGCAAGACTACCTATTGCAACATCCTGAAATTGATAGCAATACAATATTTTTAGATGGGCAAGCAGCTATGCAAATGGATTACAGTTTAAAAGAACAGACTGAAGCCCCAATGTTGATTACTGCGAAAGTTTTATCCCCAGAAAATTTAACCAGGGAAGAATACCATGAACAACTAAATCCACCAGCATATAATTTACTGAGTGATGAACCAGAGAAACTTCACTTGTCTTATTTAATTGAAAACAACGAAATCTTATATTCATGCCTACAGCGTGGATTACAACATTATGGACACTTAAATAGTTTTATAAAAAACCAAGGTAAACTAGAAGGATTCACAGAAGAAATGCTGCAAAACATCTATGATAAAGCAACTCTTTTAAAATCCTATCAAGAATTATATCAAAAAGGAAGAGCTAAGCCCATTAACAGAGCCGTCCTACTAGATTCCGAAAGTATATCGAACACCTTTATCGATGCAGTAGACGCCAAACTTCAAGAACTAGATCATAATCCAGAAAAATTAATCAAAGCTTTAAGAGCAGGAGAAGTGCCTCGATTTATGAGAGCTAAAATTGATGAACTAGAGGAATATCTTACAGATCAGCATTATCTAAGTGAAGAGGAAAAACTATCTTCAGATGAAATAAACACGCAATTACATGCCGTTTTATCTAGATTAGAATTAACGATTAATGAAGCTGATCAGTTTTTGAATAGATTGATAGAATTCACATACAGTTAAGATTAGTAGTCTCAGAAGTTGCAAAGTAATGTTGCTCTAGCTTACTCTTTTATAGCATTCGTATTTTTCTTATATTTATCTAGTATACAACCCATTGCACAGAGTGTAAATATCTTGATGTGTAGTATATGTGAATTTTAAATTTCTACCACAATGAAAAAGTTACTTCTATTACTCGCACTAGCAACCTTTACTATTACTGGATACAGTCAAATTACTTATAAAAAAGACTGGCAAAGAAACACCATCGCTGTTGATAAAAAAGGAAATACGGTAGCAACACAATCTACCGATTGGCAGGGAAATCCTGTATGGAAAAATGCTAAAGGAAATATCATCACAACACAACGGCAGGACTGGCAAGGAAATCCGACTTATGAAGATGCCAAAGGCAATGTAATTTCCACTCAACAAAAAGATTGGCAAGGGAATACTGTGTTAAAAGACAATCGTGGAAATACGAAATATCGTTATAGAAAAGATTGGCAAGGCAACACCACTGTGGAAGATGCTAGTGGAAGAAAACTTGGAACCTACAGAAAAGATTGGCAGGGAAACACCGTTTTTGAGCCTGTGAAATAATCTAAAATCTAGAAAAATCAATACCGTTGACTAAGTAGATCTAATCTCAATTAATTATTAATATGAAGCTTAAGCACTGGCTTTATATAGCAATCGGCCTACTTTTTATAGGCCTTATTGGATTTTGGCATGTTGCAGATACCAGTTCTATACTGAAAAAAGTGGTAGAGTTTAAAGCTCTTAGCAACAAAGAAATTGGACAAGAAATAGATAGTTTCAATGGCGTAGCTGTATACTATAATGATAAGGTAAGCACAGTTGTAGGAAGAAACTTAGCTAATGATGGATATAACTTGGGGCTAAAATACCAATGTGTGGAGTTTGTTAAACGATATTACTACGAACATCTAAATCACAAAATGCCTGAGACTTACGGACATGCAAAAGATTTTTTTGATACTAGACTAGCCGATGGGCAGAAAAATAGTTCACGTAACTTAATACAGTACAAAAACCCTAGTAAATCTAAGCCAGAAGTAAACGACTTACTTGTTTTCGATAAGACCATTTTTAATCCATACGGCCACGTAGCTATAGTCTCGAAAGTATCCGATAACGAGATAGAGTTAATCCAACAAAACCCTGGTCCAAGAGGTAAATCAAGAGAGACTATTCGTATAACAAACAAAGATGGTAATTGGAAAATAAATAGAGGATTAATTTTAGGATGGTTGCGGAAAGAGTAAAGAGTTAGAAATAAGCTAATCCAACAATTTCAAGAGATTTTCATTTTTAATATCTTCCCTATAAAACAATAAAAACACTAATTTTTAACCTCTGTTTCTGAGAATCACCCTTAGTTTTTAAACTTTACCTGTAGAATACATTTGCATAATCAAAAATCATTCTCAATATTTGTATCATTAATGCATCAAGAAGTACCAGAGTGGTACGCCAACCTGCAGACATGCGAAGGTGGTAAATCGATGCGCCTAATCTAAATAAAGGAAAAGTCATGAAAAACAAATTCCAAAGACCCAACACACGTGGTGGGGTTTACATTCCAAGAGAATCCGACAAAGAGCAAATCCAAGAGTACTACGAAGATCTTTCTACGGTAGACAAAAAAGAATTAATAGCTAGCTACAACCAACAAAACAATATTTGAGGTGTGCGTGCACAAATGGTGTACCTATCCGTTCTGCATACTGTTTTTATGGAAAGATTTGGTAAAAGTCCATTTATTGTGGAGAATGACGTTGCTTACAAACTAGGTCCGAAAATTTATTACTCAGAAGAGTTAGACACGATTCTTCCACTACCTGAAAATTAATTTTATGGAATAGTTATAGCAAATTACCTCTCTTGGATAATGAAATACGAGGGAGGTATTTGTATTTACACCATTATCAAAAAGTTGGAATCTAGTGTTTAGAATCTGCGGGAAATCTGTTATCTTGATTCGTATATTTTAAATTGTAAAGCGATGACTAGAATTGAGATAGTAGAAGGAAATATTACTACACAAAAAGTAGACGCTATTGTAAATGCTGCTAACGAATCGCTATTAGGCGGTGGTGGCGTAGATGGTGCTATACATAGAGCTGCAGGACCAGAATTACTAAAAGAGTGTCGAGACTTAAACGGATGCCCTACAGGAGAAGCCAAAATAACAAAAGGTTACAAGCTTCCAGCTAAACACGTTATTCATACCGTAGGACCCATTTGGGGAGGTGGAGACAATAACGAAGGAAAACTCTTAGCCAACTGCTATAGAAACAGTTTAAACCTTGCCACAAAACGCAATCTAAAATCCATCGCCTTCCCTTCCATTAGCACAGGTGTATATGGTTATCCAATCGAGTTGGCTAGCAAAATAGCACTTACCGAAATAAAAAACTATTTAAATGAACATCAAGAAATAGAAAAGGTTCGAATAGTTTGTTTTGGAAATGAGGACTTTGAAACCTATCAGAAA
>DATGSX010000101.1:0-5052 GCA_035302145.1 Flavobacteriaceae bacterium
TTTGACGTTCTTTGATAGCTTCAAGAACTACTTGAGTTTTAAATTTTGCGGTGAATTTTCTTCTTGTTCTTTTCATAGGGTTAAATTTACATGTTTATTTTAAACTTAACCTCTGGATCGAATTTCGGGGAGTATTATAAATTCTAGTAAATCCTGCTTATTATAGTTTCCTTTTTCAAATTCAAAAATTAAAGTTAAAATCTCATCTTCTAGTTCAGAGTATCCTTCTATTAAATCCCATAATAATTCTTTAGCACTCTTGTCATAATTAACTCTCTCAGCAGTAGCACTAGCTGAAAAAATATTTTCATATTTTTCAAGACTTTTATCAATAATAAAATTACTTCCAAATATTGACTCAATGCTTTCTCCGTGAACTTTAATTACTTTAGATAATCGATCAAATTTATTTTTATTACCTCTTCCAGTAACCAGTAATACTTTTGATTTTAATAAACCAGATGGAACTCCTAAAGCACGACTACTCTTGTCTTCTAAAAAAAGCTTCTCTTTTGCACGTACCTTACCGCGTCTTTCAGAAGCAGCTTTTAATACATCTGAAATTTCATGGTATGTCTTTGCGGAGCCATCATATTTTTTCAAGTAATTACCATAAATTATTGGAAGATAAAAACGTTCCTTACCTGTCATTCGTTTGTTTCCGAAATATTCATATCCTTTAGTATAAAAATGTATGTATTTGTTCGAGTAACTGATAAATTCAGCACGAACCTTACCGAAAAAAATAATTTTATCACTTGGCTTTAATGTACGTAGATGAGAATTTACTTTTATTCTCTTAAGATCCTCCTTGAGAAGTAATGTTAGGAGATTAACAGCAATTAAAAATGAAAAATTATATTTTCTTGGTACCCCAACAAATAATAAGTTGTCGTCGATATTTTCAGCGGTATTCTTATAAAATTCATGTACTAAACCACAACTCTTTTTGGTTAGAGAACTTGTCTTTAAATTTTCAATCATATCTAATATAATAATAACTGCAAATAGTGAGCATCTATTCGATAAATCTATGTTTCCATTTATTTGTAATAGGATTATTTACTTGGGGAATAGGCTTTAAAAGCTTGTACTCAAATATAGCAAATTACTTTGAGAAAACATTAACATTGCATTTGGTTTAATGTTCTTTAATCTATATTGCTATATGGTAATTACTGAGAGCATTAATAGTGTGATCTAATTAATTTGTTGTGTTTGTTTTTACATAAATATTTGAAGTTTAAGTTTGGATTTTGTTTAAAAAATTAATTAAAGATAAAAATTTCATCAATCTAGTTTACTTAAGAGAGTTATCTGTTATATTCTGATTCAAATTAGTTTTAACCATAGAATATAAAGTTTTATTAGATAGTATTCACACCCTAATCCAAAAAACAAACTTCTGATTAAAGTATACTTTCACAACTTTATTTCCCTTAATAACCAATGAGTCGGGTTTTATCCATAAGTTTATATAGTCGATTTTTTAAATATGAATTGTCATGAAATCATCTAAGTCATCAAGTCAAAACTCTAATAAGCTTCAGTTTATAAGCAAAGACGATTTTGAAAATAATCTTGAAAGTCAGAATTTCAAGATAACAAGAACTTTGGGGGTGATGGGTGATTTTAATTTGAAAGCTAAAGAGAAAATTGAAATTGATTTTTTCTTTTATACAGATACTTCTGAGAAAGCCCAGGAATTATCTAATAGGCTTAAAAAATTGAACTTTGAGGCATCTTGGCATAAACCTATAAAAGATCACACTCTTTATTCTGTAGTATGTTGGACAGATAAAATGGAAAATGATGAGGAGCTCTTAACTTATTGGGCGAAATTCATGTGTCAATTAGGCTATAAGTTTGATTGTGAATTCGATGGATGGGGTATGGTTTCTTATCCAGAATAACATTGTCGTTGAATAAAATCTTTTGAATATTGTATACAAATAATTAACAAATGAACACTTTCACCACAATAAACACAGAATACCTAAGACCCTCAAGAACCATAGAAACCATCCTTGTTTCAAAAGTAAACTCTAGCAAAGTCTTTTTTCTATATAATTACGAAGGAACTTCCTTTAGATTGTTTGAGAATCATATGGATTTAATTCATTTTTTCCAGGATAAATCTGAAAGTGACTTTTATTTTAATAGAGAATGTGATGTAGACTCTTTTCTATCTTCAGTAAAACTAAACCAATAGGAAACTTGAAATAACATCCATTTCCAACAAAACTTGAGTTAGACTATATACGAAAAAAGTAATTTGTTTTTAATCTGAACCTACAAATTCGATTTTTTAAATAGCGGAGTGACGTATATGTTAAAGCCTTTGTTTTAGTACTCAAAATAACTTGTATGTTAATTTCTAAAACACTTTAAAAATGAGCAAAAATAAAATTGCCTTGATTACTGGCGCTGGAACTGGCTTGGGTCGTGCGATTGCGATTACTTTAGCAAAGCAAGATTATTCGGTGGTTCTAACTGGAAGACGTAAGGAAAAACTGCGGGAAGTAGAAAAGGAAATCAATAAGGACTGTACCATCGTTATAACGTCGGATGTTACCAAGGAGAAAAGCGTAGAAGAATTACACAAAACACTTCTTGAACAGACGGATGGACAACTAGATCTTTTAGTAAACAATGTGGATGATATGACCGCTATGGGTAGAATTGGAGAAATGTCTTTGGAAGGATTTAATAGTGTGATAGCTACGAATCTAACCAGTCAATTCTTGGTTACAAAAGCTTTTCTGCCAGCATTGCGCAAGAGCCAGGATGCTAAAATCATTTCCGTTACAAGTATGATGGCTAGTTACTATTTAGAGGAGTATGGCGTATACTCCGCAAGCAAAGCAGCAGTAGAGGCACTTATGAAAACACTTGCTATAGAAGAAGAAAAAAACGGTGTGGAAGTGCATCTATTCGATCCAGAGAATGTGATATCCGAAGGGAATCCAACTGGCGCGAAAGATCCTATGGAAGTGATGAAGGAGATTATTGAAATGGTGAAATAGACAGTAAAGATTTGTTTTAACACAAGGACTAAAACCAAAAGGCCCTCTCATTTACTGAGAAGGCTTTTAGCTTTAACTTATATAAATACGATTCTTAGTCAATCATATCAAACCCACAATACGGCACCAAAACTTCTGGAATTTTTATGCCATCTTCGGTTTGGTAGTTTTCTAGGATACCTGCGATTACTCTTGGTAAGGCTAGGGAACTACCGTTTAGCGTGTGGGCTAATTTGTTCTTGCCGTCTTTATCTCTAAATCGAACTTTCACTCGGTTAGATTGGTAGGTTTCGAAGTTGGAGCAAGACGATATTTCCAACCACTTCTCTTGTGCGGTAGAGTATACCTCAAAGTCAAACGTTAGTGCTGAGGTGAATCCTAGATCGCCTCCGCAAAGTCTTAAGACTCGGTATGGGAGTTTTAACTCGCGTAAAATATCTTTTACATGCTCTACCATGCCGTCTAAGGCTGCGTAGGAGTTATCTGGATGTTCTATGCGAACTAGCTCTACTTTGTCGAATTGGTGCAGTCGGTTTAAGCCTCGAACGTGTGCTCCGTAACTTCCTGCTTCACGACGGAAGTTAGGTGTGTATCCTGTACATGCTTTTGGCAGTTCGTTGTGATCTAAGATTACATCGCGGAAGATATTGGTAATCGGTACTTCCGAGGTTGGAATTAGGTATAGGTTGTCGCCAGTAACGTGGTACATTTGTCCTTCTTTATCTGGTAACTGTCCTGTTCCGTATGCCGAAGCTTCGTTTACCAATAAGGGTACTTGGTACTCTACATAGCCTGCTTGAGTATTTTTATCTAGGAAATACGCGATTAGAGCACGCTGTAAACGAGCACCTTTTCCTTTAAATACAGGGAATCCAGCGCCGGTAATCTTTGCACCGAGTTGGAAGTCGATTAAATCGTATTTCTTTGCCAACTCCCAGTGGGGTAGGGCACCATCGAATAATTCTGGCACATCGCCTTCTCTAAATACCTCTTCGTTGTCGTCTTCACTTGCTCCTGCTGGTACAGATTCGTGTGGTACGTTTGGAATTTCGTATAGCAACTCGTTGAGTTGGTTTACCGTATTGTCTAACTTTTCTTGTAGTGCTCTAGATTCTTCACGAAACTTTCCAGCTTCTCGCTTCATCGCCTCTGCTTTATCCGCCTGGCCGCTTTTGTATAACTCTCCAATCTCTCTGGAGTAGGTATTGGATTTCGCCAATATCTCGTCCAAGGAAGCTTGGGTTTTTCTGCGGGTTTCATCCACTTGGATAATATCATCTAACTGCTGCTCTACCTGCAAGCCTCGTTTTGCTAAGGCTGCAACATAGGCATCTTTGTTCTCTCGAATTTCATGTACTAGTAGCATGCGTAAATTATGTGTTTTTGTAAGAAACCAAAGTTAATTAAAATTGGGATGTTTGTAGGTACTATTTCTAGGATTAATAATTTTGAGGATAATGGGGGAAATGTAATGCGTGATGCGTAAAGTGTAAAGCGCGATTACAGTCAACGTTAATCAGGAATATTCATCTAGGTGTTTAAAACAAAAGAGTAGTATCCTAAAGCAAGCTTCTAAATAGTTTGTTTTACCAGATTTCGATAGCCTCAGCCTTCATGTTATGAGCAAAACCTGACAGGTTTATCCAGCCGTGGAATCGACTTAATAAAACTCATCCACTCATTTTTGCGAAGCAAAAATGGGCTACTCTTCCAAAGCCAATTTGGATTGACAAATCAAATACGGCGTTCTGCAGTGTCCATACCATCAAATATTGCTGAAGGAAGTGCACGACAAGGAAACAAAGAATTTTTTCATTTTTTATATGTTGCCCTAGGTAGTTTGGCTGAATTAGAAACCCAATTGTTCTTAGCTATAGATTTAAACTATCTTAAGAAGGATGAAAAGCTTTTTAAAAAATTAGAGCGGATTAGAAGGATGCTTTTAGGATTAATTAGAAGTATCAAACAAAAGATGTAATCCATGATACTTGAATACTTTCTTATATTCTTTCAACACTAATGCACG
>DATGSX010000102.1:0-30943 GCA_035302145.1 Flavobacteriaceae bacterium
AAATCCTGCAAACGACGGATTAGAATTGTATCAAGGAATAGATACTTTTGTAAATGAATACAACAATAGAAAACATCAGGGAATTGGTCGTGTAAAGCCAATAGAACTGTATGTTAAAAGAAAAAATAAACTTAAATCAGCTTAACCCTGGTCTAAAGAATGGGGAGTAGTATATTCAAGCGAGTATGGAGTATTTTTAAACATTGCTTTTGAAAATTTTTAAATATGGAGTTCTATTCTATTTTTATACGAATAACCTTTTCTTTCGTCTCGTATTTTAATCTATCTTTTACTTCCTCCTCATCTGGATAAGCCACGCTACCAATCTTTGATTTTTCTAAAAGCTTTATACTTCCATCATTTTCTAAAGAATAAGACACTTCGATTTCTTCTATAAGTTTGTTACCTATTGTTTTGTCAAGACCCATATAACTATCGACATAATTTGTGGATAGATTTTCGTATAACACTTTTTCTTCATTGTTTAAAAGCGATAAGAGGGTATAGTCTAATTCGAGAGCGCCTTGACCATAATTGGAAAACTCTACTATTATTTCATAAATACCATCTCGGTTTAAATCAACCAATTTTATTTCTGTCCCTCCTGTATGTTGCCAACCACTTGATTCCCATTCATTATTTGCATTTTTATTTAATAAAAATAGAGCATTATATTTTCTTCTAAAGCCTACAGAATAAGGATAAATCACCAAGCACTCCTTTGCATTTTCCTGTGTAAAACTCTTGAAAATAAAAATAGGTTCATCGGTTTTCCAAGAGTCAAAGGTTGTTTGGTTTCTAGGTGGTTGACCTTCTAATTGCTTGGCTTTATTGTATAATTCTTTGTATTCGCTTATACTTAAATTAGGTTGTCCAAAAAAATCTATGGTAGCAACTAAGCTTATAGTAATGAAAAGTAAAATCTTATGCATATATGTGTATTAGTTTTTTGAATATAAGAAACTATTTTCATTCAAGACTTTGTAAATAGTTCGTAACAAAATAGCAATAAAAAAGCTACTTGGAATTTTTCCAAGCAGCTTTTTTTTACTATTTATTTTAGGTTAGTTATTTACAAACTAAATTCTAATCCAAGATTAAGACTGTTCATAGTCAATTTATCACTACCTAGCAGCCCCATATCATATTTTTCTTGTATACCAGTATAGGATAAGATAGCAGAAACTCTACCAAAGTCATAACCAACTTTAGGTCGGTAGTATATTCCACCATCCAGTCCATCGGTAATACCAACTGCATATCCTAGGTCTGCACCAAAGAACATAGCATTTTCTAAGCCAAAATTAATTCGTCCAGAAGCAGCTATAGGTAAGTGTTGGATATCATCTCCTTTAAACCCATTATGTTCTTTTGCAAAATGATGGGAGTAACCAACTAAAGGACCTACATAAACCATATCAGCTACTTCAAATAGATATGCAGCATCTACAGAAAGGTTAAAGCTGGAATAGTCATCTATGTCTCCCAGAGGAAGTCCACCACTTATTCCTAGTTTAATATCTTGATTAACTTGTGCGTTTACCGCTGGTGCTAAAAATAAAATAGCGACAATTAATAATCCTAGTTTTCTCATAATATTGGTTTTTTGTTTTAGGTAAATATACTACTGTATTATTAGCAAGATAACTATTTAACTGAATTTTAAAAGAAAAGTTAGAATAATTAACAGAGGCTAAGGTTTTAGCATTAAATATGAATCTTAATTAATAAGCATTAGTTTAATACTCTAACGCAGATAACCTTATCTACTTTAATAGCTGAATTATCTCTTTTTAGTTTTTGGATTTAAATATTTCTTAATTAGATAGGAGTAAAATCTTCGCGAAGATAGTTTTTTTGTTTGAAACATCATAGAAAATAAGCAATATCTCAACAAACCGACTAAGTATGTTAAATATCAGCAAGATTAAAATTAAAATTGTTTTATATAGAAAATTGTTGCATATTTGATATTAAATATAAAAACATGTTAAATATGAAAGGAAATTACTTTTATCTTTCAGCACTAATTTTTGTGCTGTTTGCGCAAATTGGATTTGCTCAACAAAAAACGATAACAGGAACGGTTACCGATTCGGATGGTGTTCCCTTATTAGGAGCTACGGTTCTTATTTCGGGAACAACAACTGGAACGAGTACCGATTTTGATGGAAATTACACCATATCAGCAGAAGAAGGCAATACTTTAGAGTTTTCGTATGTTGGATATGAAACCGTTACTCGTATTGTAGGAGCTTCGTCTACTTATAATGTAAGTTTAGAGTTAGCCTCTACTATTATAGACGAAGTTGTCTTAGTAGGATACGGAGTACAGCGCAAGTCGGAAGTTACCGGAGCCATTTCACAGGTTAAGGGAGATGATGTAAGGAATTTAGTTACGCCTTCATTCGAGTCTCAATTAGCTGGTAGATCTTCTGGAGTACAAATTACTTCCGGAGGCGGTGTAATTGGAGAAGCACCAAGAGTGAACATTCGAGGTGTTGCTTCTATTAACTCTGGCACAGGACCTCTTTATGTAGTGGATGGTGTTCCGTACACATCTTCTCAACAAGGAGCTAATATGGCGGTAAACCCGTTAGCGGATTTAAACCCAAATGATATTGAATCTTTTGAGGTTTTAAAAGACGGTGCAGCTTCTGCTATTTACGGATCGCGTGCTGCAAATGGAGTTATTCTAATAACTACTAGAACAGGACGTAAAAACTCTTTCGAGGTTAACTACTCTTCTTTAACAGGATTAGCAAGCCCTATGAATGAATACAAACTTTTGGGGGCAAAAGACTTTGTGACTATTTCTAACGAAAAAACCGCAAATAAGGGTGAATCCGATTGGGCCGCAGGTACAGAATTTGATACCGACTGGCAAGATTTGATTTTTAGAAGCTCTGCTTTGCAGGTCGATCAAAACGTTAATGTTTCAGGAGGTAGTGACAGCGCTACTTACTACTTGTCTTTAGGATATAGTACACAAGAAGGAAACTCTATTGCAAACGAAATGGAAAAGTATAACATTCGTGCAAGAGTAGAGCAAGACTTTAATAAGTGGCTAAGTGCAGGGGCAACAGTAGCTGTTACAAGAAATAATATTACGGCGATGAACAAAGGAAGTAACTCTTTGTCTGGTCATATTTTTAACGCCACAAAGCAGCTGCCAAATATTCCAGTATACGATCCGGATAACGAAACAGGTTATAATATATCACCTACGGGTCAAATAGGAAGATGGGATAACCTTCAAAACGTTGGTGCACAATTACCCAACATAATGTATGCGCTAGATCATAACTATTACAAATCGAAGACCACAAGGAATGTGGTAAATATGTTTGCTGATGCAAAGATTCTAGATGGATTGACCTATCGCTTCCAAGTTGGACTAGACTATGGCACAAATGGTGAGCGCATGTATTGGAATCCAATTCATGGAGATGGGGCTGGACACAAAGGGTTAATGCAACAGTTTAGTTTTGAAAACCAATTATGGAATATTCAAAACATACTTAGTTATAATAAAACCTTCGATGAAGTACACAATCTAGGATTAACTGGTGTAGCAGAGTTCCAAGAACAAGAATATGCGTATTTCTATACCACAGGTAGAGACCTAGCTAGTGATTATTTCAATGAGCAAATTATTACCGATGCGTTTGGTGTCCAAGAAATCGGTGGTTATAAAGAGTCGCAAGGTATCAAGTCATTTATTGGCCGTGCTACTTATAATTATGATCAGCGTTATTTCTTACAGGCTTCTATTCGTCGCGATGGAATCTCTAACCTAGATCCAAATAATAGATGGGATAACTTTTTAGGGGTATCTGCAGGATGGACTATCTCTAATGAAGAATTCTGGGATAAGGATGGAACTGTTAACGATTTAAAACTTCGTGGGTCTTATGCTCAAACAGGAAACACTAATATAGGTGCTTATCCATATATGGGTATTTATGGCTTGAATAAATACGGGGATGATACCGGATATGGATACACCCAATTTGGTAACAACAATTTGGTTTGGGAGTCTACTAATAAAATGAATATTGGTTTAGACTTAGGTTTATGGAATAGTAGAGTTTTCGTATCGGCAGAGTATTTCAAGAATGAAACTAAAGATATGATTATCAATAAATCTACTGCACCATCTTTAGGAGTTCCTGGGAATATAATAAAGATCAATGCTGGAGACATGGAAAACTCAGGATTTGAGTTTAGTGTTGACGCTACTGTGATTCATACCGATGATTTCCGTTGGGATACTGGAGCTAATATTAGCTTTAGTAAAAACAAGGTTTCTAACCTTCCAGATGGAGCAGACATATTCCCTGAATACTCAACTAATGCTTCTATAAATGGAAATATTATCATTCGCGATGGCGAAGCGATTAACTCCTTATATGGATATGAGTATTGGGGAGTAAATCCAGCCAATGGTGCTCCAGTTTACTATAAGGCAGATGGAACATTAGTTCAAGTAGACTACGCAAGTGGAAGTTATTTTGTTTTTGACGAAGCTAACCCAGGAGATATGTCACAAGCTAGCTCATTGAGCAGTAGTGAAGACAGAAAAATATTGGGGCAAACTACACCGAAATATTTTGGTGGATGGCACAATACTATGTCCTATAAAAACTTTGACTTATCATTCTTACTCCGTTTTAGTGGAGGAAATAAAATATTTAACTACACACGCCGTGAGTTATTATCGCAAACCTTCAACAACAACTTAACCGAAATCATGGGAAGATGGCAAGATCCGTCGAATCCAGGTGATGGTGTAACACCAAAGCTTTGGGCAAATGGTGATGGAGTGGTGAACAATAACGTTTTAAGCTCTCGATTTGCAGAAAAAGGAGATTTTATCTCTTTAGATAATATTACTCTAGGTTATAATTTTGACAGAGAGTTATTACAGCGTGCAAATATCGAAGGATTACGTGTCTATGTAGCTGCTCAAAATGTATTTATGATCACTGATTATAAAGGAGTGGATCCAGAAATGATAACCTCTTATGGTGTGGATGCTTTTGGAACGCCAAAATCCCGCATTGTTTCCTTAGGTGTTAACTTAAAACTTTAATAGATACTATTATGAAAAAAATATATAGAAATATAATTGCAGTTGTTTTTGCAGTTGCAGCAATTGGCTGCTCGGACGAAGATTTACTGGATAAGAATCCGTACAACAGTGTTCCTGAAACTGCAGCATTCGACAGCCCAGAAAACATTGCACTCACAGTAAATGGAATGTACGAAGCCGCAGCTATTGGAACATACGCTGGTGGTGGTGGCCGAGGTTATGTTTGGGGTGCAGCTTACGTAGAACAAAATGATTGTAGAGGAGAAGACGTTGTAAATACAGCTTCTTTTTACGCAATAACCTACCAAGCTACCTACAATGCTAATACGGCAAATAACATGTACTATTGGCATGACGGATACAACCTTATTAACAAAGCAAATATTGTTATAGAAGGAGTTACCCAAGCGATTGCTGATGGAATTATTTCAGAGGCCGAAGGGAAGAGTATTATCGGGCAAGCTCGTTTTTTAAGAGGTATAACCCATTTTGAATTAAACGTTCAAATGGCAAAACCATATCATCATACTCCTGATGCTAGTCATTTAGGAATTATTCTTAGAGACTTTGCTATAAACAATGATGAATCATTAGAGAATGCAGAGTCAGAAGGTAGTCGTGCAACAGTAGCTCAAGTATACCAACATGTGCTAGACGATTTAGATTATGCAGAAGAGAATGCTGAAAATGGATCGTTAATCTATGCTAGTAGTAATGCTGCTATTGCTTTCAAAACTCGTGTGTACCAGCACATGGGAAAATGGGATAAGGTTATAGAGGAAGCTAATAAGATTGAGAATTCCTATACTTTAACCGACGAACCTTCTGGTGTGTTTGATAACAATCATGGAAATACAGAGTCTATTTTCTCTATAAACCAAACTTCTCAAGCAAATGCAGGGGTTAACGGAGCATTAGGTTCTCAGTATGGAAGAAGACTACTAGTTGCTATCAGCCCTATAATTTGGAATAATCCAGGTTGGTTGGCCGATGATAAGCGTAGAGCTTATGGTAGCGATACGGATCTAGTACGAGAAGTAGATGGCTCTTTTTATACTAATAAATATAGAGATCACAGTACGTATTCCGATTTAGCACCTATAATTCGTCATGCAGAGGTAAAGCTTAATTTAGCCGAAGCACTTGCAAGACATACTAATGATTTACAAGGAGCTATTGATAGATTAAATGAAGTGCGCGATAGAGCACTTGCTGATCCTGCTACACAATCTTATACGTTAACTGATTTACCAACTAAAAAGGATATTGTTGAGGCAATAATCTTAGAGCGTAGAATTGAGTTCTTAATGGAAGGAAAGCGTTTTGGAGATATTCACCGTTTACAAGGAGACGATTTAGCTCCTATATCCGGTATCCCTGCAAAAGTAGCAAACGGTGTTCCAGATCCAAGTCTATATGACGCTGCTTCTGGTAACATGCCGCCTCTAGGGGTATCTGCAATACCTTATGATGATTATCGTTTTATTTGGCCAATTCCTATGTCTGAGACTAGTGTTAATCCAAATGCTGAACAGAATCCAGGGTATTAATAACCTTTAAAACTAACTTAGTTACATTAGTAAGGCTGTTACGAAAATTTCGTAACAGCCTTATTTATATTATTAGGGTTTATTTGAAAATAAATAGCTACTTGAATTTATTTATAAAAATCTATCTTGATAGTTTTTATCAGGAAGACTACAAGTGTTTTGTTTTCCAAACCATTTATATCGTCTTTTAGCAACAAAACGATATATTGCATCTCGTATTCCTTTGGGCCACCAGATAAACAAATAGTAGAGTAGTGGCCAACCTCCGGATAATTCCTTTGCTGTGTAGAGTGCGGCCGAGGATTCGTCGTATACTTGTCCTTTTCTAATTAAAACGATACTGTGTAAATCGGTTATATAATCCTTTTTAGCAAAAGTAGACGACAATAGTTTCTCTGCAATAGGACTTTGTAAAGGAGCAAATAAAAACACTTTATCCTTATCACGACGTAAAACAAATTGCACACTTGCGTTACAAAGGTTGCATACTCCATCGAACAATAAAATTTGCTGTACGTCTTTCATTTATCTAGTATACTTTTTCTAATTCACCAAGATCTATGGTAGTAGTAAACATCCCATAATTTACAATTGCTTTTCCTCTTTCTATTTTATCGATTGTTCCAACTGCTGTACCACTTACTATTCGAACCCTATCTCCCAAGTTGAGTGTTACTTTTGGTTTGGATGCTTCTTTTTTCTTTTCTTCTTTTTCTCTTTCTTTTTTCTTTTTACGGACCTCTTCTAATTTCTTTTGAACTTCTTGTTCCACTTTTCGTTTGGCTGCCTCTTGTTTTCTTTGTTGTCGTCTAGCCATTCGCTGTCTCTTGCTATTCTCTAAAAGTACGAGTTTAAACAATTCGTCATTCAGCTGTCTTTTTCGTTTGTTATAGAAAAAGGTTTCTGCAATTTTATCGAATCGTTTACCAAGTGTAATATACTTCTGATTGGCATCGTATAATTCCTGATAGCTTTCTAATTTCTCCTGTACACGATTTTTTGTATCGGCCAAGCTTTCGCTTGCTTGTGCAGCTTTTCTTTCTTGAGTTTTCAAATTCTCAGAAGTCTTACGCAAATCACGCCTCTCTCTTTGCAAATTAGCAATACTCCGATCGTAACGAATTTTATCACGTTCTACTTTTTTCTTCGCACGATTAATCAATCGATACGGTATACCATTTTGTTGGGCTACTTCAAATGTAAACGAACTCCCTGCTTCGCCTACAAATAATTTGAACAGAGGTTTTAGGGTTCTGCTATCAAATAGCATGTTAGCATTTATAGCATGAGGTAATTCACTTGCTAATATCTTAAGATTAGAATAGTGTGTTGTGATAATACCATAGGATTCTCGTTCATAAAATTCCTCTAAGAATACTTCGGCCAACGCCCCACCCAACTCAGGGTCACTACCAGTACCAAACTCATCGATTAAGAACAATGTATTTTTGTTGCAACGACGTAAAAAATGATTCATTCTTTTTAATCGATAACTATAGGTGCTTAAGTGGTTTTCTATAGATTGGTTATCTCCAATATCTGTGAGAATCCGCTTAAAAAAGCTAACTTCACTCATAGGATCCACTGGTATGAGCATTCCACTTTGCAACATCACTTGCAATAAACCAACGGTTTTCAGTGTAATACTTTTACCTCCAGCATTTGGCCCTGAGATAACAATGATTCTTGTTTCTTTATTTAAACTTATTGTCTGCGGATAAGTTTTTTTGTTATTTTTTTTATTGCTTACTAACAATAGGGGATGGTAGGCATCTTTTAAATGAATTTCCTTATCCTCTCTAATAATAGGTAGACTCCCACCTATAGCTTCTGCATATTTAGCCTTGGCGTAAATTACATCGATATGAATCAAATATCTTTGATAAGTGTTCAATAATGGTGCATACGGCCTGATGTATTCCGTTAACTCTTTAAGGATACGCTTTATTTCAAGATCCTCTTCATATTTTAATTGGCTTAGTTCCGTAGCATATTCAAAGGTTTCTTGTGGTTCTATATAGACAATACTGCCAGTTCTGGAAGTTCCTAAAACAGCTCCGTTAATTTTTTTCCGATGCATAGCCATTACCGCCAAAACGCGTCTATTTTCAACCACAGACTCTCGAATCTCATCTAAGTAACCCGATTGAGAATACCGCGCTAAAGCACGATTAAATGTGGCACCTATTTGGCTTTTTACATGGAGAAGTTTTCGTCTAATACCAGCTAACTCTTCCGATGCATCATCTTTAACCAATCCGTACCTATCGATTACCTTATGAATTTCTTGACTTATTAATCTAGTGTATTTTACTTTAGAAGCTTGGCGAGAGAGGTACTCATAAAACTCTTCGTTTTTCCTTAAGAAGAATAGGATTTCGCCAATAGTTTCGCAAACACTCAAAATTCTTCTAAAACCAGATACTTCAATCCTACTATTTTCTATTGATAAATATTGAAGCTCTTTGTCAATATTTTCGAAACCATGACTAGGTATAGGATTATCACTCCCGAAAGATCCAGTAAATTCTTGTACATGGGAAAGTTCTTTATGAATTTTACGATGGTTTCTAAATGGAGTTAATCTTTGTGCACGATCTGCACCGCTTTCCGTTATGCAATATTCCGAAATCTGTTGTAAGACTGTGGGAAATTCTAAATCGTTAAGCGTTATTTGGTTTATTTGCGCCATGCTTTAATAGGAATAATTTAGGCTGGTTTAATTTAGCGCAAAAATACAAATAATCCTTGATAACAGAAGGAGGTAAGAGGAGATTAATAACAATGAATATTGCTTGTTACTCTTCGTCTACATAGCTTTTATCCGAGGGGTTACAGCTAAACTTAAGCAACAAGAAATTAATTAAAATAAGGGAACCTAAAATAATTACTAAAAGCTTCATAACCCAAATGATTTTAATGGTTTCTATTACATAGATGTTCGAGGCTGTAAAAGGTTGCGCGAAAGTATCGAATAAATTACACTTAGAATATCGAATAAAGAGTCTTCGTAAGGGTTAGTGATTTTAAACAGATCATCCTGAGACTGTTAGAGCAATTAAAGCAAGCGGCTTTTATGAAATAAAAAAAACACATCTTACAATTATCTTTTGTAAGATGTGTTTTATTTCACTTTTTGACTTGATTATTTTCTCATTGGTTAATCGATACTTGCGATAATATCCAATGAGTTTTTTATCAAATTCTCTACAGCCATTAAATTGTCCTCACTAAAAGTGCCTGCAGCACGGTTAGCAATTATAGCGTTAACGGATAAGGCCCGATGTCCTAATAAGCTAGATAAGAAATAAATAGCCGAAGTTTCCATCTCTAAGTTGGTAATGGCCATATTGCGATATCTGAAGCTTTGTAGCTTTTCATGCAAGTCCTCTTGCGGAAGTTGCAAACGCAATACCCTTCCTTGTGGACCATAGAAGCCTACATTGGTTAGCGTACAACCTATAGCATACTCATGTTTTTTAAACAATGCAACCAAATCTTTATCCGCTTCAATCCAATACGGATGGGAATTACGAATATCCCAGTCGCAGTGTTCTTTAAACACTTTTGGGAAAGTGGTATCTAAGAAATGGCTTTCTCTATAGAAATAGGGTAAATTATCCAAGCCAATGGCATAGGCACTAGCCAGCATGCTATCCACTGGAATTTCTTTTTGTAAAGCTCCCGATGTCCCTAATCGAATAATATTTAGGGAAGTGAGCTCTTCTTTTATTTCTCTAGTAGAAAAATCAATGTTCACTAAGGCGTCTAATTCATTAAGGACAATATCAATATTATCTGGTCCGATTCCAGTCGAAACAACAGAAATACGTTTTCCTTTATATGTTCCAGTATGTGTTATAAACTCTCTGTGATCCGCTCTGTGTTCTATTTCATCAAAGTATTTTGATACTTGGGCTACACGTCCTGGGTCGCCTACGGTTATAATGGTATTTGCTATTTCTGATGGTTTAAGATCCAAATGGTAAATTGCCCCATCGTCTGTAATAATTAATTCTGATTCTGGTATTTTCATATTTAAATTTTATCCGCCTACACGTTTTACTTGAAATCCTTTTTTCTTTAAAAAATCCATTATTTCCTCTCGAAGATCCCCTTGAATTATTATTTGGTCGTTTTTAAAACTGCCACCTACACTTAAATGGTTTTTTATTTGACTGGTTAACTCTCTAAAATCCTCTCGAGCTCCGGTATATCCGTCTATAATGGTATTTACCCTTCCTCTTCTTCTTTCAAACTTACATTCTAACGGATCATCTTGTAACCAAAAATCAGGTTTTTCGTTTTCTGATTTTTCTGGTTCTTCAGGAACGTGCTCAGGAAATAAATTTTTCAGTTGATCTTTTAAATCCATTATTTTTTATCTTCTTTTATTAGTCCAATTTCTACCAAACGTTGGTGTAAAAATTCACCAGCTGTTATATCGTCATAAGCTTTTGGGTGGTCCTCATCCACACACTCTTCAAGACAGTTTAAAGGCATATCTGCTCTTGGGTGCATAAAGAATGGAATAGAGTACCTTGGTTTATGCCATTGCTCTTTTGGTGGGTTTACTACGCGATGAATAGTGGAGCGAAGTTTATTATTGGTATGTCTTTCCAACATATCACCAACATTAATAACCAATTCATCGTCTGCTGGAATAGCATCAATCCATTCTCCATCTCTACGCATTACTTGCAATCCTCCAGTAGATGCTCCCATAAGTAAAGTAATTAAGTTTATATCGCCATGCGCTGCAGCACGTACGGCACCATCAGGTTTTTGGGTGATAGGTGGATAGTGTATAGGACGTAAAATACTACTACCGTTTCGAGCCCATTTATCGAAATAGGTTTCCTCTAACCCAAGATGCAAAGCTAAAGCACGTAGGATGTACACTCCTGTTTTTTCTAGCATTCTATAAGCTTTCATACCTGTTGGATAGAAATTAGGCTGTTCTTTAACCTTTAAATTGTCTGGATATTCTTCCGGCAAATTTTTGGTGTTGTCAGGTTCTTGTCCAAAGTGCCAAAACTCTTTCAAATCTCCCTTTGTTTGGCCTTTAGCATGTTCTTTTCCAAAAGATACATAACCTCGTTGTCCGCCTAATTCTGGCTTTTCATATTTTTCTTTCACTTCTTTAGGCAAGTCAAAAAATCCTTTTACCTCACGATACAGGTCTTCAACTAACTGATCATCAAGGAAATGATTCTTGAGTGATACGAAACCTATTTCCTCGTAAGCCTTTCCAAGTTCGTTTACAAATTTCTCTTTTCTTGCTGGATCGTCCGACAAGAAATCCGATAAATCTACACTAGGTATGTTGTTCATAATTTTCTTTCTTAGTTGTTGTAAAGATAATAAAACTCTAATAGAGTAAAACTAATAATATATAGTTACTTCTCCTTGTATATAGCTAATTTTGGCTAAGTTTGGGGGTTATATAATTTAACTAAATATGTCTTCAGAAATTACGACAAAAAGCATGTTCGATTATGATACCTATGCTTTAGATAATGAAACGAAAGTAGCATTATATAAAAAAATGCTTTTACCAAGAATGATCGAAGAGCGAATGCTCATCCTTCTTCGTCAGGGTAGAATATCCAAATGGTTTAGTGGAATAGGGCAGGAAGCAATTTCTATTGGTGTTACTGCAGCCTTGCATGATGATGAATACATTCTTCCTATGCACAGAAACTTAGGAGTGTTTACCACAAGAGAAATTCCTTTGCATAGATTATTTGCACAATGGCAAGGAAAAGCCAGTGGTTTTACCAAAGGTAGAGACAGGAGTTTTCATTTTGGTACCCAACAATACCATATAGTAGGTATGATTTCTCATCTAGGGCCGCAATTTGGTGTTGCATCTGGAATTGCTCTAGGTAATCTACTTAAAAACAATAACAAACTCACTGCTGTATTTAGTGGAGAAGGTGGAATGAGTGAAGGTGATATTCATGAATCTATGAACATAGCATCGGTATGGAATTTACCCGTGCTATTTTGTGTGGAGAATAATGGATATGGTTTATCTACTCCAACAAATGAACAGTATGCTTGTGAGCATATTGCCGACCGTGGTGTAGGTTACGGTATGGAATCGCATATAATCGATGGAAATAACATTGTAGAGGTCTATGGAAAGGTAAAAGAATTGGCCGAAAGTGTTCGAAAGAATCCTAGACCCATTCTTCTGGAGTTTAAAACCTTTAGAATGCGAGGTCATGAAGAGGCAAGTGGTGTAAAATATGTACCTAAAGAACTTTTAGAGGCTTGGGAAGAGAAAGATCCGTTGAACAATTTTGAATCGTATTTGTTAGAAGAAAAAGTTTTAACTCAAGATACGATAGAAGAAATTCGTTCTACATTTAAAGATCAAATTTCCGAAGGATTGGATATTGCATTCGACGAACCAGAAATCCAATCTACCCCAGAAAGAGAATTGCAAGATGTTTATAAATCTCATGAACCAATCCGCATTGAACCTAAAGGGGAGAAGGAAAATGTTCGGCTGATCGACGCTTTATCCGAAGGTTTAAGACAATCTATGGAACGTCATGATAATCTGGTGATTATGGGACAAGATATTGCTGAGTATGGTGGGGTGTTTAAACTCACCGATGGCTTTGTTGATCAGTTTGGAAAAGATAGAGTTCGCAATACACCTATATGTGAGTCGGCTGTAGTTTCTTCTGCTATGGGATTATCCATAAACGGATATAAAGCGGTTATGGAAATGCAATTTGCCGACTTCGTTTCGTCAGGATTCAATCCTATTGTAAACTATTTGGCTAAAATACATTACCGTTGGGGTGAGAATGCTGACGTTGTAATTCGCATGCCTGCTGGAGCAGGAGTTGGTGCGGGACCATTCCATAGTCAAACCAATGAAGCATGGTTTACGCACACCCCTGGGTTAAAAGTGATATATCCAGCATTTCCTTACGATGCTAAAGGGTTATTAGCTGCAGCTATAGAAGATCCAAATCCAGTAATGTTTTTCGAACATAAAGCGTTGTATAGAAGTATAAGACAAGAGGTGCCGAAAGATTATTATACATTGCCTATTGGAAAGGCCGCTACTATTCGCGAAGGTGAGCAGGTAAGTATTATTACCTATGGTGCTGGAGTACATTGGGCATTAGAAACATTAGACCATAATCCAGATATCTCTGCAGATCTTATCGATTTACGAACTTTAAGTCCTTTAGATGAAGCAGCAGTATTTGCTTCGGTTAAAAAAACAGGGAAAGCAATTATATTACAAGAAGATTCTGCGTTTGGTGGAATTGCTTCGGATATATCAGCTTTGATAACTGAGGATTGTTTTGAGTATTTAGACGGCCCAATTCAAAGGGTATCAAGTTTAGAAACTCCCGTGCCATTTGCTGCAGATTTAGAAAAGCAATATTTAGCTAAAATGAGATTTGAAGAAGCATTAAAGAACTTAGTAGCTTATTAAGGCTATGGTATTATTATGTTAAATTAAAACTAATGAGCCATACCATTCAACTTTACATTGGTATCTTGGCATTTGATAACAAACTGAGACTTCCATATATATTTACGATATTTTTTAAGGAAATAGTTATAATATAAGGAGGTATTAAACATTAAAAACCATATAACTTATGAGAAGATTAATTTTATTTGGTGTTTTACTCTTTGCATTAGCCTCTTGTGCACCTAGTAAGGTAGTGCAAGACTCTCGAAAGATAATTAAAGGCTATTGGAGCTTAGATGAGATATCCTATAGTGAAAAAGGGTCTTTTAACGTACAGATGTTTCATGACACGTCTACGGAATGCTTCGAAGGAAGTACTTGGCGATTTATTCCGAACAACAATACAGGTATCTATAGTATAGAAGATGCTGGTTGTCCGGTAGGAGACAGAAATTTTGTCTTTACTATTCAGGAAGTAGATAAAGAAACAGGATTATATGATTTTTTATTGAAACCTACTAATGAAAAAGGAAAGTCGGAATCCAACATAGGATATCGTATAAATCTACAGCATTTAACAGAAACAAATATGCTGTGGAAACAAACGGTAAGACTAGAAGGACAGCCTTTTGATATATATATGAACTTTACTAAAATCTCTAATTAATGAAACCCAATATGAATTCAATTTTTAAAAAAATCAGTCTAGTAGCTTTAGCTATAACCTTAAGTATCCCATTTGTTGGCTGTGAAGCTACTAGAAATGCAAACAACAAACAAAAAGGTGCTGTTATTGGTGCAACTGGTGGTGCTATTTTAGGTGCCGTTCTTGGAAATAACTTAGGAAAAGGCGGCAATAGCGAGCTTGGTGCCGTAATTGGTGGTGTTGTAGGTGGAGGAGCTGGTATAATTATCGGTGACCGTATGGATAAACAAGCACAACGAATCGAAGAAGAGATTCCTGGTGCAGAAGTAGAGCGTGTAGATGATGGAATTGTTATAACATTCGATGAAAACAGCGGTGTACATTTCGATACCAACAAACACAATCTTAAACCAGAGGCTATTCAAATTCTAGATAAATTATCTAGAATAATGAATGAATATCCAGATACCGATGTTCTTGTTGTTGGTCACACAGACAGTACAGGACCAAGAGCGTTTAACATGACATTATCTGAGCAACGTGCCATGTCTGTAACCAATTACTTTGTAAATACTAAGAATCATAGTTATTCTCGCTTTACAACCAAATGGTTTGGTCCAGATAACCCAATCGCTGATAATAGTACAGTAGAAGGTAGAGCGAAAAACAGACGTGTAAACGTTGTGATTATTCCTAATGAGAAAATGAAGGAAGACGCAAAACGAGAAGCTGGAGAAATTTAATAGCAGATAATTTAAAAGTTATAAAATCCCGATATTTGGTATCGGGATTTTTTTATTAAACAGATTATGAGCACACCGAATAGATTGGCTGTAAAGCTTAAGCCTGTAGCAGAAACCGCGGTAAAGAAAGGGCATCCTTGGGTTTTTTCCAATAGTATAGAGAGAATAAATAAGGAAGGTAAAGCTGGAGATTTAGCTATAATTTTTGATCAAAGAAGGAATAAACCATTTGCATTTGGTCTTTTTGATCCATATTCGCCAATTCGTATAAAAATCATTCATAATAAAGGACCGATAAAAATTGATGAGGAATTTTTTAAAAATAAAATCTATCAAGCCTACTCGGTAAGGAAACCATTATTATTAAAAGATGTAAACGCTTATCGTTTGCTCTTTGGTGAGAATGATGGAATGCCTGGTCTTATAGTAGATATTTATAATAAAGTCGGTGTAGTGAAAGTCTATTCTGCTATTTGGTTTCCCTATATAGAAACTCTATTAAAGCCAATTGTAGGAGTGAGTGGAGTAGAAGCACTGATAATTCGATGGAGTAGAATTGTACAATCGTTAGAAGTGCCTTATAAAGAAGGGGAAGTTATTTTTGGCGAGCTAAAGAATTCTCAAATAAAGTTTACGGAGTACGGAGTGCATTTTGAAACAGATGTTGTTTTAGGTCATAAAACAGGATTTTTTTTAGATCACAGAGAAAATCGTCGTAAAATTGGAGCCATGGCCAAAGGTAAATCCGTATTGGATGTGTTTTCTTATACTGGTGGATTTTCCACTCATGCTCTTTTTGGAGGCGCAAAGGAAGTAACAAGCATGGATATTAGTAAGCAAGCATTAGAACTTGCAAAACGTAATGCTGCGCTTAATAAGCACTCAGGAGTTCATAACATTATAGCTGGCGATGCTTTTGAAGAATTAGAGAAGCTTACTAGAGAAAATAAAAAATACGATATAGTAATTATTGATCCGCCATCGTTTGCTAAAAATGAACAGGAAATATTTATAGCTAAGAAAAAATACGAGCAACTTGCAGAGTTAGGTGCAGAACTCACAAAAAGCAATGGAACTTTGTTATTAGCCTCTTGCTCTTCTAGAATTACTATGAAAGATCTACTTAATGCCCATCAAGAGACTTTTAAACGTTTACGAGTAAACTATACTATAGTGGAAACAACCACACACGATATAGATCATCCAATTGGTTTTGAGGAGGGAGCCTATTTAAAATCAGTTTATTACAAAATACGCTAGCCATTTTCATGACTAGCGTATGTATATTTTACAAAACTTTTAAATTTATTCTACCTATTTCGTGCAAATTTATCCTTTCTTCTTTTTAATTGTGTTTCCAGTTCTCTTGTCACTTCATTTACCGATGCTTCAAACTTTGCATTAGATGCTTCCGTAAATAAGGTTTGACCGGGAGTTCCCAATCTAACTTGACAAACTTTACCTTCATTGGCTGTGGAAGTGTTATTTAATTTAAAGTATACATCAGCATTAACAACAAAATCATAACGCTTAAATAGCTTGTCTAATTTAGTCGAAGTGTAAATTTCTAATCTATCACTAGCGGCTACATTGTGATACTCAAAGTTAATATTCATAGAATAGGGGTATTAAATAGTTAGTATTTAATGAAACATCAAGGTAATAACTTTTGCTTTTGAAAGCAAATAATTTATCTAGTAATAATATAAATTAATTCTCTTTTTATTATTTGATTTAATAAAGCTTAATATCCGTATACCTATAAATTACTTAAGCTAATGGGAATAATTTTATAACGCATTTCTTTGGGGAATACAATTCAATATTTCTATGATATACCATCATTTTTTACTCACTATTTCTATAAAGTAATAGTTAATATTTGTAAATTGATGTTTTAAGGATTAGACAGACTATTTTATACCATGCAATTGGGTTACTAATTAAGAAAACGAAATAATATGAGACAAATTCTTATACCAACAGATTTTTCTGAGAACTCTTGGAGTGCAGCATTATATGCTATAGAGTTATTTATGGAAGATGGAGCAGTGTTCCATTTGCTTCATGCCTTTTCGCCTTATGTTGTAGCACCTTCAGGTCCTATGGAAACGCATATTATGGATGAAACCATTTATCGAGCAGCAGAAGAAAATAGCAAACGTGAATTAAATGCTATTAAAACGAAGCTATTAGAAATCCATCCGAAAGCTAATATAAAAGAACATTCTAAATTTGATTTTTTCACAAATTCTATCCAACGCTTTTTAATTGATTGTGAAGTTAATTGTATTGTTTTAGGAACGAAGGGGGCAAGTGGTATTAAAGAAATTTTGATGGGGAGCAACACCTCTAGTTTAATTGGTAAAGTAAAGGTACCTATATTGGTAATTCCAAAAGAAACAGAATATAAACCAATAAACAATGTTGTAGTTGGCTCTGATTTAAATGTAGTGCCAACCAAAAAAGGGGTAGAGCTTATTCGAAGACTTTTAAAGTTAACTGGAGCTAGCTTGCATGTTTTGAATATTCAAAAGTCCAAACGAGAGTTGACAAGACATGAAAAAGATATTCAAAATGTGTATGAGGTATTATTAAAAGAGCATGAGGTTGTTTTTAAAAATCTTACTTATAAAGATGTTGAAACTGGAATTAACTTATATGTAGAGGAAATAGACGCCGAAATGATCTGTGTAATAGCAAGGAAACATTCTTTTTTAGAGCGACTGCTTGAAAGATCTAAATCTAAAGCATTAACCAATCATACAAAAACTCCACTATTAGTGCTTAATGAAGAGTCTCGTTAAGGATTTAGGACGACATCTTTTCACCAAAACACAGATCGCCAGCATCGCCAAGGCCAGGTACAATATAACCATACTTATCTAGTTTTTGATCGATGGTGCCAACCCACATTTTTGTGTTTGCAGGTAATTCACTTGCGAGGTAATCGATTCCTTCTTGTGCGGCAATGACAGAAACAATATGTATTTCCTTTGGATTACCTACTTTTTTTATTGCCTTATAGACATTTACAAAAGATTGGCCGGTGGCCAGCATAGGATCTGCTAAAATCAATATTTTCCCATCTATGCTTGGCGAAGCCAGATACTCAACCTTTATCTCAAACTTTTCGTCTTGATTAGGATGATGTCGATAGGCAGAAATAAACGAGTTTTGAGCTTGATCGAAGTAATTTAATAATCCCATATGTAGTGGAATTCCAGCTCGAAGTATGGAACAGATTACCAATTCGTCAGAAGGATGATTAATAGTTGCTGTTCCTAGTGGTGACACAATTGCTTCCGGCTTATAGTTTAGGGTTTTACTTAACTCATAGCCGAGTATTTCGCCAATGCGTTCAATATTTCTACGAAAACGCATACTGTCTTTTTGAATATTTACATCACGTAATTGTGCAACAAACTTATTTGCAATAGTATTCTGATCGAGAAGGTGAAATATTTCCATAAATATTAATTGAACTTAGATTCGCGTAAAATTACAAATAATAAGATTTTTAAACACAAATATATCAAGATAAGACTTTAATGAAAACCAACGATATTTTTTAAATCGGGTAGGGGAGTCACTTGTCCAGGTTGCATGCCTTTTATAGTTAAATCCCCAATTCTAGCACGTACTAATCGTAAGGTTGGGAAGCCAACTGCTGCAGTCATTTTCCGAACTTGACGGTATTTCCCTTCTGTTAGGGTAATAGAAACCCAGGAAGTAGGACCATGATGATCACCACGAATATTTTTTCGACGAGCTGGTAAATCTGGAGGGGATATTTTCTTTGCTTCACAGGGTTTTGTTTTATAGGTACTCCCTTGATTTGAAAGCGTTAAACCATTCTTTAGCTTATCAATAGCTTCTTCGGTAATAATACCATCTACTTGGGCAAAGTACTCTTTTTCTATTGCAGAACTATTTATATAATAGCTTAATTTACCATTGGTAGTAAGTAGAAGAAGTCCTTCTGAAGCTTCGTCTAATCGCCCAATAGCCATGATTCCCTCTGGAAAATCATGAAATTCACCTAGCAACTTTTTCTTATATCCTTTTGGTTCATTAGTAACAAACTGACTTACATAACCATCTGGCTTAAACAATAAATAATGTTGGTGTTTTTCTTGCATAAACGCAAGATAAGTCAATTGCTATGTTTTGCCAAATGATGAAAATCAATCAGCATATTTTGATAAGGTTTTTTTATAAAATATACAGGATTTTAGTATAGTATGTTATATATCAAAATCTGTCAGGATAGTTATCTTTATACACTATAGCTGTTTTTTGTAAAAACTCTACAAACTCATCGATTGGGATACGTATAAGCTCATCTAACTCTTTTTCTGATTCACAAAAATCTATAAAGTGAGGGATGTTAATAGAGGCCATTTTAAGGGTCTTAGTATAGAAATGACTGGGCATCCTTTTTATTACATATTGACGTTTTTTCTCTCTATTTTCTATAGCTATTCTTTGTTTAATTTGCTTTAATTCTCCTGTAAGTGTTGCCATTAAAAGTTCTATAGGGGAGGAGGTATAGGAAGATAACAGTCTTTCGCTTTTTGTCATATCATTCTGTGTTTCAGGAAACCCTAGGTCTGATGATGTAACTACAGGTTCTGTTGGAAGTAATCTCAAATCTAAATCAAGATTTCCAGTTAAACTCCGATTGCTTAACCTAACTTCCTCTAAATATTCCATATTCGCGTGAATAGGTAGGGTTATAAACTTATCGTTTAAATGCATTTGCTTAATTACCAATTCACTTGTTTCGATTTGCATAGCAGAGGCAACTATTGTATCGCCTATACGCATAGTGAGATTAAAGTATCCCAAAGAATCGCTTAATACTCCTTTTTTAGATTGTTTATTATAAACATAGATAGTTTCCAGATTGAGATTTTTTGTAGCTGGTAGTAGCTTTCCCCTTATTTCTTGGCGTGGAGCAATTTGTCCGTAAGAAATGAAGGTTATAAAATAAAAAATGTATAGCAATCTGAAATTAGACATACTTTAAGAATTAACAGGATAATATAGTAAGCTGAAAATAAAATCCAATCTAACGATTAACATCTTTAATTACTTTAGCAATTAGTAAAAATAAGAAATTAACTATATTATATAGAGTTTAATAAAGTACAATTAAGATAATATTTGTATTTTAAAAATACAACAACTAACTATTTACGAACTAACTAATATTAACCATGAATAAAACAAGCTATCTTATTTTATTATGCTTCCTATTTAGCTGTTATAACTATGCACAGGAAGCTGATTTTACGCACTATGAAACCGATTTTAATGTAGAGGAAGAAAAAACTGAAGTATCTCTAAATAATCAAATAAAAGTAAATCTAGCTACTTTACTTTGGGGTACTGGTTCCATCAATTACGAACGACGGCTTTCCAAACAATGGACTATTGGGCTAACAGCAAACTATAGACCAAAAAGTTCGCCTCCATTTAAAAGCACGATACAAGATGTTTTTGGCGATAAAACTAAATCTTATGAGGATTATGCTTTTGATGTAGATCAATTAGAATATGGAAATTGGTCTATTAGTCCAGAACTAAAAGTTTATCTTGGTAAAGCAGGTGCTTTTAAAGGATTTTATATTGCTGCATTCGCAAAATATGAAAATATTGATATGGATTACGATTTACCACTTAGTTTCGATATTAATGAACGTAACATTGAAACCACTTTGCCATTAACCGGAAGTATAAAGCCTTGGTCTGGTGGGATATATATTGGATATCAGTGGCAATTAGGTAATAGTTGGTTTTTAGATTTACAGTTAATCGGTGGGAATTTTGGTGCTGGAACATTAGAGGTTGCTTCAAATCAAAGTTTAACTCAAGATGAACAAGATCGAATATTATCTTTTGCTGATCAGGTTCAAGATGAATTAAGCGATGTTAATTATGAAGTTGATAGTAATGGAGCCAGAATTTGGGGAGATATTCCTTGGTTTGGATTGCGTACAGGAATAAGCATAGGATTTGTATTTTAAACAAAAATCACAAAACAGTGTCTTTTTATATATAGGACACTGTTTCTTAAAACTTATAGTTTGCACTATAATTTATATTATGTTAAATAGAGTTTTCAATAAGTAGACAGGAGTCACCTATCTTCCTAAATAAACACTATTCAAGTATCTAGGTTTCTATATCAAGAAAATGCACCTATCTTTGTAACATGAATTTGTTTAACGATATAAACTTGGAGCTAGATTTGCTCCCTACATTAAAAAAATACTTTGGATACGATTCCTTTCGTGTAGATCAAGAAAGTATTATTAAAGATGTTTTACAGTCAAAAGATGCGCTGGTCATTATGCCTACTGGTGGCGGAAAATCATTGTGTTATCAATTACCTGCTGTGCTTTTACCTAAAACAACCTTAGTAATTTCCCCTCTTATTGCTCTAATGAAAGATCAAGTAGATTCATTATTAGCAAACGGTATATCTGCCGCCTACTATAATAGTACACAAACACCCGAAGAGCAAAACGTTATTGTAGAAAGAATTGTAAATCAAGAAATAAAACTCCTATATATTGCACCAGAAAGTTTAGCCAACATACAATACCTATTAAAATACGATTATATTGACTGTATTGCAATTGATGAAGCCCATTGTATATCATCTTGGGGACATGATTTTAGACCTTCCTATCAAAACCTAGGCTTTCTTAAGAAGCAATTACCAAAGATTCCGATTATTGCCCTTACTGCAACAGCCGATGCTGCAACGCGCGAAGATATTGTTTCCCAACTTCATATTCCAAATGCAACACGCTACCTCTCCTCTTTTGACCGAGCTAATATATATATGGAGGTTCGTCCGTCGAACAAACGAATTCAGCAGATTTTAAAGTTTGTTAAGAATCGACCAGACTACAGTGGGATTGTTTACTGTTTAAGCAGGAAATCCACAGAAACTGTTGCCCAGCGTTTAGCAGATGCTGGATTTTCGGCCGAAGCATATCATGCTGGATTAGATTCAGAAGTTCGTGAACAAATTCAAGATAGTTTTATTCAGGACAAAACGAAGATTATCTGTGCTACTACAGCGTTTGGCATGGGGATAGATAAGCCTAACATCCGATTTGTAATCCATTATAATATGCCTAAAAACATCGAAGGCTATTATCAGGAAATCGGACGTGCAGGAAGAGATGGCTCGGATGCCGAAGCACTTTTATTCTATAGTTATGCCGATATTATTCAGTTAGAACGTTTTATACAAGGAGCTGCAAATGAAGAAATGCAACGATCTAAAATGGATCGGATGAAACAATTCGCAGAAGCAACGAGCTGTAGACGACGTATTCTACTTAATTATTTCGGTGAAATCAGTGAAAACGATTGTAAAAACTGTGATGTTTGCCACAATCCCCCATCGTTTAAGGATGGAACACTATTAGCTCAAAAAGCTTTGTCCACTATTTACCGTGTAAAAGAAAAGGAAGGAATAAATGCAGTAATTGATATTCTTAGAGGAGCGAAAAACCAACATATATTAGAGAACAACTATACAAGCTTAAGTACTTACGGAATTGGAAGAGATGTGTCGTGGCGAGATTGGCAACATTATATTATTCAATTTATAAATCAAGGACTTTGCACCATAGCATTTCATAGAAATAATCACTTGGAATTGACCAGATTAGCTAGGGCTGTTTTATTTGAAGGTTTAAAGATAAAAGTTACCGATCCAATAAGGAAATCTACTAGAACACCCATACCTACACGTGGGAAGAAAAAACAGGTATATGATGAAGTTCTGTTTGATAAGCTAAAAGAGCTTAGATTGGAAATTTCTAAAAAAAGAAATCTTCGACCGATAAATATAATTTTTACCGATGCCACGCTAAAAGATATGGCACTGAAAAAACCAACTACTACATCAGCTTTTTTAGATGTTTCTGGAGTAACACCACATAAATTAAAGTTATTTGGGCAAGAGTTTATAGATGAAATTAAGAATTATACTTCGTTCAAAAAGGCCAATACATATCAGAAAACATTGTTGTTACATCGCGAAGGACTGCCTATAGAAACTATTGCTTTAAGAAGAAAGCTTCATGAAACCACCATTTATTCGCATATAGCAAAACTATATCTCGAGGGTGAAATAAAAAGCTTAGACGCCTATATAACTAAAGATCAGGCAGATAAAATAAAGGAGGCTTCTAAGAAATTAAACAATGAAAGAAAACTGAAGCCTTACTATGAATATTTTAAAGAGCAAATACCCTATCATATTATTCGATTAGGATTAACCATTTTAGATAAGGAAGGAGTTTAATTTTCTTCCTTCAAATTCTCCGATTTGTCTAGCGTTTTCATTTGTTCTGTATCAATAGTGATGTCCTCCTCCATTTCTGCTTGTTTTATGATAACTACCGTAGCTTTAAATCCAGTTAACAAGTTCCATTCGTTAGAAGAGACTAAATTCCCGTCATCGTCATAGACATGAAGTTCTGCGGTATTTGGTCCTGAATCACCTTGGTTCAAGGCAACAAAATCTACTTTATTAACTCCGACCTCTAATGGCAGGTGAAGGCCTTTAAAATGACCTTCGAGCATGGTTTCGTAAATAACCACTTCGTCGTTTACTAATACTCGAATTCGATCGCCATCCACCACCTGGTGATCTCTATATAGAACATGTAATCGATTAGCCTCGGTTACAATATCACTAAATGCTTGATTTCGTCCAGTAGGCATTTTCCCTTCATTTTTTTTCTTACCAATATTTCTAGGCTTAAAATCTGGCGTATACTCTTTTAATCCATCACCTTTTGTAACATCAATTACTTTTTCTTTCTTTTTGCCTAAGTCTTTATATTTATCTGATATTTTTATGGAGCTTTCAAATATAGGTGTCTCTCTACCAGTACTTAAACTTGGTGCTGGCCTTGCACCTAATCCGCTAGACGGGAAGGAATTCGATTTAGTTTCTGACTTAGGAAAGGATCCTGTTCTAGTATCAGGCTGAGCAAACGATACAGTAGTAAAAAGTAAGAATAAAAGGTATAATATAATGCGCATGATAATCCAAGATTAATAGTAAGCTTATACTCAATAAGTTTGCCAATCTTTAAATATTGTGCTTCTTTCGAAACTTCCAAGATACCAATCCCAAAATTATAAAGATTATCGGAAGTACAAAATATAGGATTAAATCGGCCGGATTGCTCCAATCAACAGGTTTGTTGTCAGCAGGATTGGGTACAAATCGTGGGATTTGCGCATAAGCTGATCCTATTTGCATAAAATAAAGCGAACTAATTATATAAAGGATACGTTTCATCTGTTTGTTTCTATTTTTTATAAATTACAAAATAATACGCACATAGCCCTTATATTTATGGCATTTTGGGAGGATGTTTATTAATGTCTTACCTTATTTAACATTAATTCTCGTCCACTACTACATTCTGAATTGTAGTAATTACTATGTCTAATAAAAAACAACTACTAATGTTGTAAGTTACTTTATTTTCTTCCGACTAATATAAGCCAAATCAAACAAAGCAACCATACATATTGAAATTAATATTGGTTATATTTGCATGATTTAAAAATTATGCTTAATATAGAGTGTTATTTTTATTACTATACAAATTAAATAGTTTATAGGATTTATATATGAGACAACTTAAGATTACCAAGCAGGTTACCAACAGGGAGACGAAATCACTTAACAGTTATTTACAAGATGTAAGTCGTATTGATATGATTACGGCTGAAGAAGAGGTAGAACTTGCGCAGCGTATTCGCGAAGGCGATCAACGAGCTTTGGAAAAACTAACTCGTGCTAACCTACGTTTTGTAATTTCCGTAGCAAAACAATATCAAAACCAAGGATTGCGTTTACCAGATTTAATTAATGAAGGTAACTTAGGCTTAGTAAAAGCGGCTAAACGTTTTGATGAAACGAGAGGTTTTAAATTTATTTCCTATGCTGTATGGTGGATTAGACAAGCAATATTGCAAGCGATTGCCGAGCAGTCTCGTGTAGTTCGTTTACCATTGAATAAAATTGGTGACATCAATAAAATCCGTAAAGCTGCAATACATTTAGAGCAAGTTCATGAGCGTAAGCCTTCGGCTCAAGAAATTGCAGAAGAATTAGATATGTCTGTTGAAAACGTAAAGCAGTCTCTGGAAAATGCAAACCGAAGCTTGTCCATGGATGCGCCTTTTCAAGAGGGTGAGAATGACAACAACCTTTACGATGTATTAAGTTCATCAGAAAGTCCAAATCCAGATAGATCGTTAATTCACGAGTCATTACGAATTGAAATCGATAGAGCTTTAGACACCCTATCCCCTCGTGAAGCTGATGTGGTACGCTTAAATTTTGGTCTAGGTGGACAGCCAGCCATGACATTGCAAGAAATTGGTGATACATTTGATTTAAGTAGAGAACGTGTTCGTCAAATTAGAGAAAAAGCAATACGTAGATTACGTCACCAATCTAAGAGTCATATTCTTAAAAAATATCTTGGATAAAATATATTTACTCCAATACTAAGTGTTCTAAACACTTATGTGTAATAATAGAAAGCTATTCGTATCACCATTATTTCATACCGGAATAACCTGATTCGAATAGCTTTTTTATTTTGCAATCATTAACTATTATCTAAGACTACCTTATCATTCTATCTCATTTAATATAGTTTACTTGCACTCAGTATAACCATTTAAACTATTAATGATGAGAAAACTATTAGTATTACCATTAACTCTTAGTCTGGTTCTCGCCACTTCTTGTGTTTCTAAAAAGAAATACACAGAATTAGAGAACAAGTATGATCACACTACTAGCACTTTAGTTAAAACTACTCAAGAAAAAGAAGAGGCTGAAGCTAAGTTAGCACGTATAGAAGATCGCGTATCCGATTACAATGCAAAAATTAGAAGTTTAACGGATAGCAACAGTAAGAAACTAGAGAATCTTGATGGTGTTGTAGTATCGGACGAAATGAAATCTAAAATGCGTGCAGCATTAGCAGATATAGATCAAGATGAATTAAAAGATGCTCGAACGCTTAAGGACTCAATGAGTGTTCTTATTTCACACAATCTTAAAAAAGGATTGGACTCAAGTTTTTCAGATGAAAATGAAGAAGATGTCAAGATTTCCATCGACGAAACTGTGGTGATGATATCGGTATCCGATAAGTTGTTATTTAACTCTGGAAGTGCTGTGGTAAGCTCGAAAGCAAATTCACTTTTACAGCGTTTAGCAGATTTAATAAATAGTGAACCAGCTATGGAAGTTCTGGTAGAAGGTCACACCGACGGGCAAAGTGTAAAGCCAGGCTCGTATGTTAGAGATAACTGGGAGTTAAGCGTATTACGTTCTACAGCAGTAATTAGAAAACTTGAAAATAGTTTTGATGTAGATCCTAAAAAGCTTATTGCTGCTGGTCGTAGTAGTTATATGCCGATTGCCTCGAACGATTCTGTAGAAGGAAGAGCAAAAAACAGACGTACAAGAATTGTAATTCTACCTAATCTAGATAAATTCTTAGCAATGTTAAGCGAGGAATCTAATTAAAAACATAACGTACGTTTAGTTTATTATATATAAGGAGCTCATTAGAGCTCCTTTATTATTTATGGGTTAATTGGGTATTTCTATCCTACTAATCCTTTTAATTCATTAGTATTTTATTGTATCTTTGACCCTAAAATAATGCACTTACCTATTCCTTACTTTCGTGTTATTAGTACATTAGAAGCACTATCCTATCTACTTTTATTAGGAATTGCTATGCCTTTAAAATATATTTGGGACAAACCAGAAATGGTCCAATATGTTGGAATGATTCATGGTATTTTGTTTATAGCTTATGTTTTCGCGGCATTTATACTTTATAAGCAGTTATCATGGAGTAAAAAGACCTTAATCATAGTATTGATTTGTTCTTTATTACCATTCGGTCCTTTTTATGCTGAACGCAAATTTTTACCTGCTACATAAAACACGAGACAATAGTAACCTAACTAGTTTTTCTATACAAAATTATCGTTAAATTTATTTGGTGAATCATCCGATTTACTCTATTTTATATAATCTAAATTGCATAATTTTAGTTCTCAATGATAAACCTAATTCTTTCAAATAATAACTTGGAAGTTTATACGCAGTGGATTAAAAATGCCTTGATTAATTTGGGCCTATCGGAGAGTATAGCAGGAGGTATAAACCTTCTAGCATTGCTTATTGTATATTTAGGTTTTTTATATTTTGTAGCTTATATGCTATTGAAAATCTTTCCAAAGATAATCGATAGCCTGTCTAAGTCTAAAAGAGTCAAGTTTCTTAAGTATTTAGAAAATACAAGATTCACTAAAAATTTGGCTTACCTAATTCCCTTGCTTGTTATTTCTAGATTAACTCCAAAGGTACTTACACTCTATCCGACTATTTCCAAACTATTGATGGTTGTATTGAATATTGCAACGGTTATTTTACTATTGTCTTTAATAGGAAGTCTATTAAAAGGGGTAGAAAACTTTCTTCGAAGCAAGCCGCAATTCAAAGAAAAACCTTTACAGAGCTATACGCAAGTCTTAACTATTTTTGTTTGGGGCGTTGGATTGGTTTCCCTTTTTAACTATATAGCTGGTGGAAATCTTATCACACTAAGCGCTTTAGGTGCAGCTTCGGCCGTCTTACTCTTAATATTCAAGGATACCATATTAGGCTTTGTAGCAAGTATTCAGATTTCGGTAAGCGATATTGTTCGTATCGGAGATTGGATTGAGTTTAATAAATACGGGGCGGATGGCTTTGTGATGAATATCAGTTTGGTTGCGGTTACCGTAGAAAACTGGGATAAAACTTACACCACAATTCCTACTTACAGTCTTATTTCTGACTCTTTTAAAAATTGGCGCGGAATTTATGACAACCAAGGACGTCGAATAAAGCGCTCAATTTACATCAAGCAAAATAGCATTCGATTTTTAGATGCAGATGATTTAGAGCGGCTAAAAAAAATTGAACGTGTTAAAAATTACATCGATCATCGTCAATTGGATATAGATCGTCACAACGAGGCTATAAATGCAGATAAATCAATCGTAGTCAATGGGAGAAACCAAACAAATATAGGTGTATACAAGAAATATATAGACACCTATTTAAAAGAGCAAACCAGTCTTAATTTCGATTTATTATGTCTAGTTCGAAATTTAGCACCTACGGAATATGGAGTTCCTTTAGAAATATATTGTTTTAGTAAACGAACTGCTTTCGTTGAATACGAAGCAATTCAAGGCCTTATTTTCGATCATATTACCGCTGCTGCCACCCATTTTGATTTAGAGATATTTGAAGCTCCTTCTGGAAAAGATTTAAAGAGTTTAGCTGAATAAAAAGACAACTTCTATCAGCTAAACCTAACTAAATTAGATGCTAAGCTTTATTTTTTCTTAGCTATTCTATCTCTTACAAACTCCACTTTATTTTTCCCATGAGCAGTTGGCCTCCCATTTTCATCTAAAGCAACCATAATTATTTTCTCTAATGTGATAATTACTTCTCTAGTCATTTTATTTCGAACTTCGCAACGTAAAACTAGCGATGTATGCCCAAATTTAATTGGTGCTATACCAATTTCTATAATATCGCCCTGCTTTGCCGAACTCTGAAAGTTCACCTCACTAATATACTTTGTAACCACACGAGGGTTTTCAAGTTGGATTATAGAGTACAATGCTGCTTCTTCATCGATCCATTCCAATAATCTTCCGCCGAATAAGGTCCCGTTTGGATTTAAATCTTCTGGTTTTATCCATTTTCTAGTATGAAATCTCATTCCCATATTATTATTTATTTTATATATACTGTTTTTTTATTTACAAATTCCATTATTCCATCAACGCTTAATTCTCGCCCATAGCCGCTTCGTTTAATTCCGCCAAATGGCAAACTTGGGTGGCTTTTTACAAAGTCATTAATAAATACACAGCCTTCTTGAAATTCACTTATATGTTTCTCAATAAAAGCAGTATCCTTGGTAAACACCGACACACCCAGACCAAAATCAGTTGCATTAGAAATATTTATAGCCTCTTCCAATGATTCAAAGGTCAGAATTGGAAGTACTGGGCCGAAAACCTCTTCTTTACAAACCGGCATATCTAAGTTTACATTGGTTAATATGGTAGGTGCATAAAAAGCTCCGTCGCGCTCTCCTCCTGTCTGCAACTCTGCTCCCATTTTTATAGATTGTTCCACTTGCTCCTCCAACTTAATAGCTAAATCTTCGCGTGCAAGTACACCTATAAAAGTTTCTTTATCCAACGGATCACCACATTTAAGCTCCTGGATACGGTTCAATAATTTGTTTGTAAATTCTTCGGCTACTCCTTTTTGTACAAGTAGTCTTTTTCCAGCTATACAACTTTGTCCAGTGTTTAAAAATCGACCTTGAATACATGCATCCAACGCACTATTTAGATCGCAATCATCCATAACAATTAGGGCATTACTACCACCTAATTCAAGCACTGATTTCTTTAAGTTTTTACCTGCTTGCGATGCAACTATGCTCCCAGCAACTTCACTTCCTGTTAAAATTACTCCAGTAATGATAGGATTTATTATGACTGACTCTACATCCTTACTAGGAATAAGCAGGCTTGTAAACACACCATCAGGAAGTCCAGCATCTTTATATAGTTGCTCAATGGCAACAGCTGATCCAAAAACATTGGAAGCATGTTTTAAAACCGCCACGTTTCCTGCCATTATAGCTGGTGCTGAAAAGCGAAAGACTTGCCAAAACGGAAAGTTCCAAGGCATAATACCTAAAACAGCACCCTGTGGTTCAAACTGCACATAAGATTTATATGCTTCGGTTTTAATCGGTTTTATTTTTAAAAAATCGGCTGCATTATCTGCATAATATCGACATACAGAAGCACATTTTTTTACTTCGGCAATAGCTTGGCTTACAGGCTTACCCATTTCATTCGATATGAGCCTACCATATTCTTCAGCCCGTTCCTCAAGTAAAGTAGCTACATTATATAATAATTCTTTCCTTTGAGTAAAGTTTGTTTTGCGCCAACTTTCAAAAGCAAGATTAGCTGTTTGTAGTTTTTCATTAATTTGCTTTGGAGTAAAGGTCGTATACTCTTTTAAAGTCTGCTTAGTATAAGGATTTTTTGATTTTATAAGGCTAGTACTCTGCATTTTGTTTTTTATTAAAAATAATGAAAACAGATAAATATTGATTGTCAAGTTTTGCGCTTAACAATCTATACTACTCCCCATTCTTTAGACCAGGGTTAGGCTGATTTAAGTTTGTTTTTTCTTTTAACATACAGTTCTATTGGCTTTACACGACCAATTCCCTGATGTTTTCTATTGTTGTACTCATTTACAAAAGTATCTATTCC
>DATGSX010000103.1:0-35987 GCA_035302145.1 Flavobacteriaceae bacterium
CCATCGACCATCTCTCGTTTCAACTCTAAACCTACGATGAAGAAGAAGATAGACATCAACCCATTATTTATCCAGTCATGAATACTGTAGTTAAAATAAAGCGTGTCGTTGAAACTAAATCCAAATTTATATCCTAGGGTATTAAAATAATACTCCGACCATGGGCTGTTAGCTAAAAACAAGGCTAAAACAACTCCGATTCCCAGCATAATTCCAGCTGATTTTTCTTGCCTAATAATCCGTCGGAAAGGCATCATTAGCGTATCGATTGCATACGTCTTTGTGTTCTCCATTTATTGTATATTTCTTTTAAAGTGTAATGTAAGAATTTATAAAATTAAAATATTACACCCTTCGTGTTTTTGGTTATTTTTAACATTTGTATATATGCGAAAATACTAGGAATAACCAAGCAATGAAGATAAACATAGTCTATATTTTATACTAAAACAAGATCTTTTAACAAGTATAAAAATTTATAGATCGCGTGCCCGTAATAGTCGGTAAGATAGAAAGAGGAAAACTATAATCCATCCGATACTCTGCAACATCGGGAGGTAATGCACTCCGTGAATAAATTCTATTTTCTGCCCCAATTGTTCCGATGCATTTTGAATAAATACAATTCGCTGAAAGGGTTGTGACACCACGTTGCTCATAGACTGAAAAGGTAGAAAACTAGCTATGCTTGCCCCCATTTCGCCTAATGCCTTTGATAGACTAACGCGTACAATGCCTTCTACAATCCACCAAATAACAAGGGAGCCTAGCGCCAATGCTGAGCGACGAAGCAAGACTGCAGCGAAGATTCCAAAAGACAAAAAGCCGATTAAACGAACAAAATACCCAAGAAAGTAATCTAACTCGCTAAATACCAATTGCCATTGTATTGTTTCGGTGTTTCGCCATCCTATATAGAAGAATGTGAGGAAGGAAATCACTACCGATACTAGACCAAAAACAAGGGTCATGGCTACTTTAGATAAAAGAAACTCCTTTTTACTCAATCCATCGATCAAGTTTTGCTTTAAGGTTCGATTTCGATATTCGCTGGTAACCGATGAGATTACTACCAAGACTAGAAGGTATTTTAGGTATAAGCCTATATACGTACCAAAGTGCCAAATCAGAGGAAACTCAAAAACTCCTAGATCGCCTAGCGTACTGGAAAGGCTTCCAAACCTTATTTCCATAGTAGATAGGAAAACGAGCATGGGAATCAGCAAAAAATAGCATAGAAGCAAACGTAACGATGCTGGCTGGTAACGGATTTTATAATATTCTATTCCTAATAATCGTAGCATTTTATTCCTCTTTAGTTAATTGTAAAAAGTACTCTTCTAGATTGGTTTGATGCGCAGCTAAATGACGAACGTATATAGCTTTTTGTGCGAGATATTTATTAATGTCCTCGGCGGGCAGTACTTCGGTAAAATAAGCTTTATATAATGGCTTTTGAGAAGCATCGATGCGATTAATCTTGGGGTGGCTTTCTAAGGCAGCTACTAGCTCCTCTTCATTTTCGGCCTCTAACAACAGATAAGAAGTGTCGGTTTGTCTATCGGCGATAGGACCTTGATATAGCATGCGACCCTCGCGTATCACTAAAATATCCGTACACACCCTCTCTACCTCCGATAGTAAATGAGAAGCAAGTAAGATGGTAGTTCCATTAGAAGCAATTTCCATAATAATCTCTCTTATCTTATGAATTCCTTGCGGATCTAGGCCGTTGGTAGGCTCATCTAAGATCAAAACTTCGGGATTGTTCAACAATGCAGAGGCAATGGCTAAGCGCTGTTTCATCCCCAATGAAAAGGTTCTAAACTTGGACGTTTTTCTATCTAACAAACTTACCGTATCCAACACCTTATCGATATTCTCGTAGGATATTTGTTTTATTTTACAAACCAGCTTCAAGTTTTGTTCGGCCGTCATATTCGGATAAAAATTAGGACGTTCTATTAAGGCCCCTACTTTCTTCAATGCCTCTTTCATAGATTGCTGTCCATGAAACCAACTAAAACTACCGCTAGTTTTATTTATAACTCCGAGCAACATGCCTAGAGTGGTAGATTTTCCACTTCCATTTGGTCCTAATAAGCCATATACTCGGCCGCGCTCTATCTGAAACGAAATAGCATCCACCGCGATAGTACTTCCAAAATGCTTGCTTAGATTCTCTACCCGTAATAGTACTTCCATTAACTAGTTTTTTAATTACAATCCACGATTTCTTCATATAGGACGGATTAAACCTTAAATGTTACATATTGGGGGTGACTTAATTGGTAAGAAATACTGCATTTTGTCAAAAAGTCAGGCTATTCATTGTTTTTATAGACAAAAAGTCAGTGACTGAAATAGAGTATAAAAACCACACAAAACCCAGTAAAAGCCTGTATTTACAAGGATTCACAAACATTTCTACTCCAAAACCACTTGTAGATAACTACAACGGCATTGGAATTGCATTATACTAAGCGAAAATCAGAAATAATTATTAAACAAATTAAATATTAGTATTATGAGCATTATTAGATGGAATAGAAGCAACGATTTTTTCCCAAGTCTACTTGGTGATTTATTTAACGATGAGCTAATCAGCAGAGCTACTAACCGATTCTCTGTCCCTGCAGTAAATCTAAAGGAAACCGACAACGGTTATGAGATTCATTTAGCTGCACCAGGACTAAAGAAAGAAGACTTCAAAATTTCTTTGGAAGACAAGGTACTTACCATTTCCAGTGAAAAATCTACGGAAAGCGAAGAGAAAGAAGATAAGTTTACCCGCAAGGAGTATAGCTACTCTAGCTTCTCTAGATCCTTTACGTTACCAGAAAACATTGACACGGAAAGTGTTGACGCAAAGTACGAAAACGGTGAGTTACGTATAAGCCTTCCGAAAAAAGAGAAGGTTGCCAAGAAGCTAATCGAAGTTTCCGTATCCTAATACGCTAGTTTAACTAGTTTAAGGTAACACCCCACTCCTACCTGGAGTGGGGTTATTTTTTTAAGATTGTTTCTTGCTTTTTAAAAGAAAAAGACCGGCAATAGCCAAAAACCCAACACCCGTCCAAATTGGCGGCTGCATAGTGTTGGTGATTCCTAAATAGATCAATGCTAGGCTTGAAATTAGCAAAACTAGTAAGAGTATGTATTTCATTAGTAGATGTTTATAAGACTATAAATCTATTCATTTATTCAACACCTACTCGTTTCCAAGAAACATATTATAATCCACCAGTAAAATGTGTCATATAAAACCTTGCTATACTAGAGGATAGCAACCAAAAGCTAGTTTAACAAAAATGAATAGTAGATAATTTCTCATGCTGTAAATCACAAAAAATTACGCAGCAAATAAATATTTCTATAACCCACTGACAACCTTGGCATTACAATTGATTGCTATATAAAAACATAATCTTTAAATAAAGTATGGGAAAACACTTTGGAATACTCATTAATGTTTCTATGTTTGATATTGGAATAAATGAGATAATAACAAAAAAACAGCCGTTATTGTATTAATATCGCAACAAGAGAAGCTTGCCTTAAAATGCAAGATTGGTTCGCAAAGATTGAAGATCTGCGCGAAATTTAACATTATTTAAAAATTATTCACATCTAACAAGCAAAACAGCAATGACCGTTAGAAATCTAATTATTGGGAGCATTATCGTTATTAACTTCGTAATCGCTTCCCTTGGCGTGATTTTCACCCCAAGATGGTTCTATTTATTAATCATTCCGGTTATCCTATTGGCGGTAGCAATTTACCACGTAACCCAAAAGAAACATGCTATTTTAAGAAACTACCCTCTAGTAGGGAAGCTTCGCTATTTCTTCGAAGGAATTCGTCCAGAGATGCGTCAGTACTTCTGGGAATCGGATACCGACGGACGACCGTTTAACAGACGTCAGCGCTCTATTGTATACCAAAGAGCAAAGAACGAAAGAGAAACGGTAGCATTTGGAATGCAAAACGATCCGAATGAAATTGGGAACGAATGGGCTGCCCATAGTGTATACCCAACAACCATAGAAAACAAAGACTTACGCGTGAAGGTTGGTAACGCACAGTGTAAACAACCTTACGACCTAAGCATATTCAATATTTCTGCTATGAGTTATGGTGCACTGAGCAAAACCGCAGTGAAAGCCTTGAACAAAGGTGCAGCTATGCAAAACTTTGCCCATAATACAGGAGAAGGTGGAATAAGCCAATACCATGAAAATGGTGGGGACTTAATATGGCAAATCGGTACAGGCTATTTTGGCTGTAGAGATGACGAAGGAAACTTCCACGATGAGCGCTTTAAGGAGAAAGCTAGGTTGCCACATGTAAAGATGATCGAATTAAAACTTTCGCAAGGTGCGAAACCTGGACACGGAGGAATGCTTCCGGCAGCAAAAAACACCAAAGAAATTGCAAAGATTCGTCACGTACAACCAAATACAGACGTAAATTCTCCGCCAGCACATACAGCATTTAATTCGGCAGAGGGAATGCTACATTTTATTCAGAAATTACGTGATTTGTCGGACGGAAAACCTGTTGGGTTTAAAATATGTATCGGTGACGAGGAAGAGTTTATCGATATTTGTAAAGCCATGGTGGAAACCCAAATCGTGCCAGACTTTATAGCTATTGATGGTTCGGAAGGTGGAACTGGTGCCGCTCCATTGGAGTTTACGGATAACTTAGGTATGCCGCTATACGATGCGCTTACGTTTGTTACCAAAACCTTGATATCGTTCAAGTTGAAAAGACATATACGCATCATTGTATCAAGTAAAATCATTACTGGATTCGATATACTTAAAACTATAGCACTTGGTGCAGATGCATGTTACAGCGCTAGAGGAATGATGTTTGCTTTAGGATGTATCCAAGCCCTACAATGTAACGAAGACACTTGTCCGGTAGGAGTAGCAACACAAAATCCTAAGTTATATAAAGGACTAGACGTAGACAATAAGTCGGTGCGTGTAGCCCAATTCCATAAAAATACCCTACGCGCTACCGTAGAGCTTATGGAGGCTTGTGGGTTTAAAACGCTAGACGATGTGTCGGCAGATAAATTCTTTAGAAAAGTAAGTAGCCTTGAAACGAAAAGCTTTGAGAAAATCTACTTTAAAAAAGAAGGTAAGTTAGTGGAAAATCATACCAATTTCGCTCCACCAGTGGTGTATGATTAATTCTGAACACTAAAGTATAATTACTTAAATAGCCGTCTCAAGGATTACCTAATGAGACGGCTATTTTTATTTTCTATGGCCCGTAATCGGATGTAGTAAACTTCCAAAAGGACCCAATCTTTAACTTTTAATCTGTTATCCCTAAACAAATAAACCTGCTTGAATACGCTACGAAAACCTACACTAAAGGAATAAGGTTTAAGTTATATAATATTTTGTCTTGGGATATTAGGAAATATAAAATTCCCTCAGGAGCAGCGCAAACCCCTCGAAATTTTGAGAACCTCCCATGAGTTTTATTCATAAAAGCCTATAAAAATAGAATTATAAAAACCCACCATGATTTAACCTTGTAAATACAGATTAAACCAAGACATTGCTTAAAAGCACCTGTTTTTGTTATAGTTTGATTTTCTTTGTTTTATGAAACGGAAATAATATAAACACCAAACTCGCGGCACCTATCAGAAATGGGTAATACAGAAAACGTATTATCTCAAATGGCGTTAAGCTATATCCTATTAAGCTTAGTACGGTTAGGATCTGGGCACCGTAAGGAAGGCTTCCTTGGATAAAACAAGAAATTGTATCCATAATACTAGCCACTCGTGCTGGGGCCACCTTATTATCTGCTGCGATTTCCCTTGCTACTGGACCGGTTACAAGAATCGCTATGGTATTGTTGGCAGTACATAAATTTACTATCCCAGTCAAGAAAGCTATGCCTAATTCTGCATGCTTTTGTGATACCAGCCTTTTTGATATGGTCTGCAATAGATAGGCGATTCCCCCATTATAGCGAATGATCCCCACCACTCCACCTATGATTAAACATAATATGCTTAGCTCTAACATACCTTCTAATCCAGTTTGTATTGCGGCTATGGATTCCAATACGGTAAAAGAGCCTAAGATCCATCCGATTAGCATCGAACAGCACAACGCAATACAAAGAATAACGATAACATTACCCCCTAACACAGCAAGAATAAACACCAGTAAGTACGGTAACATTTTGATAAGGTCTATCCAAGAAAAACTAGTCGACACCAAGGTTTCTACTTCTACAGGATACAATAAATATATCCCTAAAGTTAGAATAGCTGGCACTAGAACGATTCGCAGGTTTACTCGAAACTTTTCGCGCATAGAAATCCCTTGGGTTTTAGTAGCGGCAATAGTAGTGTCGGAAATAAAAGATAGGTTATCACCAAACATGGCTCCGCCAACTATTGCTGCTAATAACACTGGGAATGCAGCCCCAATACTATGTTGCATCTCCAGCGCTAAAGGGGTTAGGATGGCAACCGTGCCAACCGAAGTACCAATGGAAATAGAGATGAACGACCCTATAATAAAGAAACCTGCAATTAAAAATGAAGAAGGAATGTAACTAAGAGCAACATCCACTACCGCTGTTACTGCGCCCATCTGCTTACTAACTTCACTAAAAGCACCAGCCAACAAGAATATTAAGAGCATCACCAATAAGGTTTCTTCACCTGCGCCCTTAGCAAAAGCTTTAAGTTTTTCTGTAAAAGGGACTTTTGGAAATTGGACAAAAGCCACAAGCAAGGCCAATAAAAAAATAGATAAGACTGGTAATTGATAAAAATCGCCTAAGTACCATGAGCCACCTAGATAAATCAGAACAAAAATCAATAACGGTAGAAGTGCCAGTGGGTTCCCATATTTCTTATCCTGCATACTATCTTAATTTTAGAATGCAGCAAAGATAGGGTTTAAAGAAAATAAACCTACAGAAAGACGCTATTGCAAAAATATTTAGATAATTGACCTATGAACACGAAGATTTGTAGATAAATAATCTATCCTATCTAGTTTAAAGAAGACTTTTGTCCCTCCTTAAGGTATAAATAGAATATTATTTTCTACTATTAATCCTTTAGCCTCAAAACCAATTACTTATTTTAAATAATAAGCATGATGCAGCTTTTTGATTGCCTCTAACAGGTCACCAGATGCTGGGCCTCTAACTTCAATGTTTGGGATTACCTTTTGCACGGGATGAAAATAAATCCGATCGTTAATCACATCTATCTCTTCTAACCACTCCCCTAATTGTTTTGCAGAACTTAAATAGACTATCGGCCCCAATCCCACCCAGCCATGAGCTGCAGCACACATAGGACAATGCTCACCAGTGGTATACATGGTGGTTTTTGCTCGTTCGTCGGCAGTTAAATTTTCGGCTGCCCAAGCCGCTAACTCATATTCAGGATGCGCTAACTCTGTTTTCTCATTAACCCTATTTCTAGCTTCGGCTATTACTTCGTTATTAGCATTTACCAAAATAGAACCAAATGGTTTGTCGCCAGCGTTTAAAGAAGCTTCGGCCAATCGGAGACAATGTTTTAAATGTTTTAGATCGTTATCACTAAGCATATTTTCTAGGTTTTATTATAATAATTTGGTGTCTTGCGTACTTACCCATCATGTAGATGTTACCTAATATAGGTGCGAATATTAAATGTAGTATATTTTTCTGATAATCCGACCTCCGTAAATCGGACAGCCTATAGCTTTAGAATAATATGGAATAAAAAAGCCACTTGAGCTTGCAAGTGGCTTTGTAATAAAATTATCGATCAGAACGAAGTCAAGAGCCTATTCTTACTTAAAAAACAGTTTTCCTAACTCTAATGGCTCTACTGGTGTATCTCCTTTATACACACGCATATTTCCAGCTGAAATTTCGTCGATCAACATAATATCTCCAGTATTTTCATCCCGTCCAAACTCAAGCTTAATATCATACAGCTCCAATCCGCGCAAGCTTAATTCATCTTTTACAAGCGAACAAATCTTAACTGTTAGCTTTTTCACCTCTTCATAATCTTCGGCCGACAGAATATTTAATGTTTCGAGTGTATCCTTGGAAATCGTTGGGTCGCCTCGTTCGTCGTCTTTTATAGTAAACTCCACAAACGCATCTAGTTTTTGTCCTTCTTCACAATATCTAGCATATCTCCTATAAAAGCTTCCAACGGCACGAAACCTGCAGATAACTTCTAAGCCATCGCCAAACATTTCTGCTTTTTTAACTACCATCTGCGCTTTGTCTAAATCTGCACTAACAAAATGGGTGGTAATTCCTTTTTGATTAAGTTTTTCGAAAAAATAAGTCGACAAGCGCAAACCCGCTTTTCCCATTCCTTCAATACTTAAGCCAACGGTATTCGCACCAGGATCAAAAACTCCATCGGTACCCGTAACATCATCTTTAAATTGTAGTAAAACTTCGCCTTTTCCATGGCGGTACACATCTTTGGTTTTACCAGTATAAATACGTTCCATACATTGATTTATATAAGAAAAAGTAAAATTACGGTAAAAATTTATGTAATCCGTAAAATAGATAAAATACTTCGTCCTAACCTTCGTTCGTTAGCTCGTATTCTGTGACTGTCGCTAGTGTTACTCCATTTTTACTTGAGAAAAAATACCGTATCTTTAGCCGCAAATCAAATACTGTTACAGTAGAATTGTAACAATAGCTTACTATTTCTAACTTATAGAGTAAAACCAATTAACTTATGACAAAACGCTTTTATTTACTAGGTAGTCTACTACTCTGGTCTGTAGCGATGTTGGCACAAACGAAGGAAACCCTTCTTTTGCGTCATCCTGACATCAGCAAATCCCATATTACCTTTGTTTACGCAGGGGATATATGGATTGCAGATAAGAGTGGTACCAATCCAAGAAAACTTACTAGCAACCCCGCAGTAGAACTGCATCCAAAGTTTTCGCCCGATGGAAAGACCATTGGATTTACAGGAAATTACGATGGTAATACCGATGTATATACGGTTGGCCTACACGGAGGAAACCCAGAACGCATTACCTATCATCCAGCATCGGATATGATGAGGGGATGGTTAAACAATGAAACAGTGTACTTTACTTCGGCTAGAGACTTTGAGTATTCTTTAGGTTCAAGATTGCATCAAAAAAACATAAACAACGCACAGGCAGAGGTTTTAACCATGCCAGAAGCATATCAAGGTTCTCCATCGCCAGACGGGAAAAAGTGGGCGTATATTAAAAATGGTGACCCTAGCGAAAGACAACGAGTAGCCTTCAAACGCTATCGAGGTGGTGGAATGCCAACGATTTGGATCTTTGATGAAAAAACCCACGAGATAGAGATTATTCCTGGCGAAGAATCGAACAACGTACAACCGCTATGGCGTGGGGATTATGTTTATTTCTTATCCGATAGAAATAAAGTAATGAACCTATTCCGCTATAATACCATTACCAAAATAACAGAGCAGGTAAGTTTCTTCGAGGATTTTGATATAAAAACCTTCTCTGGGAATGATAAAGAACTCATTTTAGAGCAAGGTGGTACATTACACTTATACGATATAGCTTCGAAACAAATTACCCCAATATCTATTTATCTTGATAGTGACGTGATTGACACTAGAGCACACTATGTAGATGTGAAGGATCATATTAGGGATTACGAAGTATCGCCAACAGGTGTCCGTGCCTTATTCCAAAGCCGTGGTGAGATTTTCTCTGTTCCATTGGACAAAGGGACGATTAGAAACCTATCGAACACCCCTGGGGCACACAATAAATACCCAGCATGGTCGCCAAACGGCAAGTGGATTTCGTATATATCCGACCAAAACGATACCTATCAATTAGTACTACGCGATCAGAAAGCAAAAGATGACCCGATTTTTATCGATATAGGAGATACGCATTTCTTCTTTGAGCCAACGTGGTCGCCAGATAGTAAAAAGTTATTCTACAGCGATAGTCATTTGAATTTATTTTATGTGGACATCGACACTAAAAAGGTGGTGAAAGTAGATACCGATGCTATGAGTACCAACACAGGACGAGTAAACAACCAATTCCAGCCTAGTTGGTCGCCAGACTCCAATTGGATTGCCTATATAAAGACGTTGCCAAATTTTGTACCAGCAGTGTTTATATACAACCTAAAAACCGGTGCTACTAAACAGATTACCGATGGGATGAGCCACACTCAGAGTCCGACGTTTAGCGCCGATGGAAAGTATTTGTTCTTTACTGCTAGTACCAATATCGGCTTGTCGTATCACGGATTGCATATGACGGCATACGGCACTAGACCCACTAGAAATATCTATGCTTTTATCTTATCGGAAGACACCCCAAGTCCTTTACAGCCAAGTAGTGATGAAGAAGAAGTTGAGGAAGGAAAGGACAAGAAAAAGAAGAAAAAAGATAAAGACAAGGATGAAGACAAAAAGGAAAAAACTCGTATAGATTTAGATAAAAATATCCAGAATAGAATTATTGCCCTACCTATTCGATCTGGCCGTTACCGTCAGATTAATGGCGATGTAGCAGGGAAATTACTATATAGTCAAGGTAGTAGTTTACATGCTTATGATTTTAAGGATAGAGAGTCTAAAGAAATCGGAAAAGACATCCAAAACTTTAAGATTAGTGCCGATGGAAAGAAAATTATGTATCGATCCAAAGGCAATTACTATATAGCTAATACAAGCGGTAACATTAAAAACTCACCAAAGAATATGGTGAAAACCAACGGTATTAAGCAATTAGTAGATCCTATCGCTGAGTGGCACCAGGTATTTGATGAGGTTTGGCATATGCAAAAAGAATATTTCTATGCCGAAAACATGCATGGTATCGATTGGGAGGCAGTTCGCAAGCAATACGAACCAATGCTTCCGTTTGTTAAGCACCGTGCAGACTTAACCTACCTATTGAACGAAATGATGGGGGAAATGGTAGTAGGTCACAACTATATTTATCCAGGCACCCAGCCAGATGAGCCATCGGTAAGCGTTGGGATGCTCGGAGCAGATTACTATATAGATAAGAATCATTATAGAATTGGAAAGATTTACTCTGCATACGATTGGAATCCTAATTTAAAAGCACCTTTAAACGTCCCAGGACTAGGTGTGAACGTAGGAGATTACATTTTGGCCGTAAACGGACAAGAATTGAATAAGGACACCAATATCTATAGCTTATTCGATTTTACTGTAGGTAAACAAGTAAGTCTTACTGTAAACAACAAGCCTTCTTTACAAGGAGCTAAGGATGTGGTGGTAGTACCGATTTCTTACGGTCAAGAAGTAAGCCTGAGAAGAAACGATTGGATGGAAGAGAATCGTAAGCGAACCGATGCGTTAAGCAACGGAACAATTGCCTATATCTACATGCCAAACACTGCTGGAGCAGGTTATGATAACTTTAACCGTTATTACTTCTCGCAAATGGATAAAAAAGCAATGCTTATCGACGAGCGTAACAACGGTGGTGGTAAAGTTGCAGATTATGTTATCGATTTATTGTCTAGAGATATAATAAGTTTCTGGGGAATACGCGATGGACGAAGCTTTACCACACCAGGAAACGGGATTTACGGACCAAAAGCCATGATTATTAACGAAAATGCTGGTTCGGGTGGCGATATGATGCCTTATATGTTCCGTCATAAAGACTTAGGAAAGTTAGTTGGCCGTACTACCATGGGAATATTAGTTGGAATTAGTGGTTATCCTCCCCTATTAGATGGCGGAAGAGTTACCTCGCCTAACTTTGGAATTTATGATTTAGATGGAAATTGGATTATAGAAAACGAAGGAGTAGCTCCGGATATTTTTGTAGAACAAACACCAAAAGAATTACTAGAAGGAAGAGATCCACAACTAGAGAAAACTATTGAAATTCTTCTAGAGGAGATGAAAACTTATCCTTATAAAGATATCCCTAAACCTGCCGATCCACTTCGTGCACACGATTAGGGCTTAATGCTTTTAAAATAAAAAATCGCGCGTTTAGATAACGTGCGATTTTTTTTTGATTTTTATAATGAGTAGGAAATTTATAAACCTGATTATTTACCTCGTTGCAAGGCTGTGGAAAATTATAGCAATTGAAGTGCTTCTAATTGGCAACAAAATTTCGAGGGGACTCCCCTATTTTCTCCTTTACCTTAATAAGGTTTAGAATAGCATCAAAAAGATAACAGTAAAGAAAATGCAAATTTTAAAAATAATTTCCCACATAACATTTAAATATTTAGCCCTAACTTCTATGTTTTTTTCATTTATATAGAATCTTAGGAAGTATTGGTAATCAAAAGTACTTAATTATTAATTAATAGGATTATTATTTTATAATTAATTCATTTATCCTATCCCTTTAAACTTATAAATCAAATAAGCAATACCAAGAAGTTTATACTTCACCCTATTATTTGGTAAAATGCTTATTCTCTACTGTTACAGCTATTATTTTGAAGATATGCATATTTTCTGACTATAAAATAGCAGCAAAATAAAAGAAAGTCACCAATGAAATTTTCCTAACCCAACCTCATAAATGCTGCTTTATTTTTTAATATATTGCAAATAGATTAACACTATTATCATGAAACAAGTATATAAAGATGTAATTGATTTATTGCAAAACAAGGAGTATGCAAAACTAAAGGAGTACGAAATACAACGCCCAGAGAAAATGAATTGGGTGACGGAAGTTTTCGAAGGTATCCATCTTAAAAACCATCCGAACAAAACAGCCTTATTATGGACCGACGGGAAGGAAACAGTAAACTATTCTTTTCAAGACATTATTTCTAAAACAAATAAGCTAGTAAACTTTTTAAGAGGAAAAGGAATAAATAAAGGAGACGTATTATTTACACAAATGATGCTACAGCCCATTACTTGGACCTCCATTTTAGCAAATATTAAAGGTGGGTTTAAAATGATTCCTGCTGCTTCTATCTTAGGCACCCAAGATGTGGTATATCGCTTTAAGAAAACCTTTCCAAAAGTGGTTTTTGCCGATCAAGATAATGCCTATAAAACCGATGAGGCAGAAAAACAACTTGGAAAAGAAATAGCCATAAAAATAATTGCCGAAGGAACACGCGATGGATGGTATAGCTTAGAGGATATTGAAAAAGAAAGTGACAAAGCCGAAGGGGCTATGCATAGTCCGGACGACATTCTTTTTTATTTTTTCACTTCAGGTACCACTGGCATGCCCAAAGCAGTTTGCCATACACATTTAAGTCTCACGTTAGGTCATTTAACCACTACGGCTTGGATAGGAGTGAACAACAGCGATATACATTACAACATCTCGCAGCCAGGTTGGGCAAAGTTTGCTTGGAGTAGTTTTTTTGGACCTTGGAATGTGGGCGCCACTATCTTTGCACATCACACCGACAAAAGATTCGATCCAAAAACCACTTTGGATTTAATCCATAAGCACAAAATAACCACACTTTGTGCTCCACCCACTGCATTGCGTTTATTTATAAAAGAAGATTTAAGCAGCTATTCCTTCTCCTTAAAAGAATGTGTTGCCGCAGGCGAACCTTTAAATCCGGAGGTTATCGAGGCTTGGCGAAAAGGTACTGGGATAACCATAAGAGATGGGTATGGACAAACCGAAGCTACCTGCATTATAGGGAACTTATCTGGTAAGGAAATAAAGTATGGATCTATGGGTAAACCTATGTTTATGTACGATGCGGTAATCGCCGATGATGATGGCAACATTTTAGCGGATTACGACGAAGGAAATATCTGCGTTCGCATGCCAAAAGGCGAACATGTAAACGGTATATTTAAAGGGTATTTATTCGATAAAGAAAGAGAGGAAAGAGGGATTAGACATGGCTTGTATTATACTGGCGACAAAGCCTATCGCGATTCCGATGGCTATATTTGGTTTATTGGTAGAGACGACGATGTTATAAAAGCTTCCGCCTATCGTATCGGGCCATTTGAGGTAGAATCCGTTTTACTAGAACATCCAGCAGTAATCGAATCGGCAGTTGTTGGTTCGCCACACCCTATTAAAGGTTATGAGGTAAAAGCATTTGTTGTTTTGGGCAAAGGCGAAACCCCAAATAAAGCTCTAGCTGATGCGTTGTTTAAACACTCAAGAGAACACCTTGCACCATATAAAATGCCGAGGATTATCGAATTTGTAGAAGAACTTCCTAAAACGATTTCTGGAAAAATACGACGTGTGGAACTACGTGCACAAGAAGCAGAGTTTAGAGCAAAAAACAAGGAAAGAGAAATGGAGTTTCACTATAAGAAATAGATAAAATATCTAGCTTAAAATAATACCATGGGCTTAGCTTTCGAGCTAAGCCTGATTTATTTAAGTCCTATCATCAAAATATATGGAAGCAATACAATAATTTCGGATATTCCCACTTCCTATTCTAGTTTTATATATATTAGTTGCAATGATAAAAAGCGATAATACCATACAGGTTTTAATTGTAGAAGACGACACACGTGTAGCAGAGCTAATCCGGCGGGTGATGCAAGAAAAAGACTACGAAATCACTATTGCCTACGATGGTCAAGAAGCTTTGGAACTAGTGCAGTCGCAGGACTTTCGATTGATAATAACCGACATTATTCTTCCAAAACTAAATGGTGTAGATTTTTGTAAAAAAGTCCGCATCATTAAGCCCGATATTCCCATCATCATGCTTACGGCTCTAGGAACTACCAATCATAAAGTAGAAGGATTGGATGCTGGGGCCGATGACTATATGGTAAAACCATTTGAAATGAAGGAGTTACTAGCACGAGTACGCGCAGTATTAAAGCGTAGTGAACGTATGCGAACGCCTGAGGGAGCTATTTTATCGTATGCCGACTTAGTCCTAAACAAAAACACTAAAACGGTTAAGCGAAACAATAAGGACATTAAACTCACGCCAAAGGAGTTTGAACTGTTGCATTATTTTTTATCCAATCCTGAACGCGTTTTATCCCGAGCGGAAATCGCTGAGAACGTATGGCAGACAAACTTTGACACCGGAACTAATTTTATTGATGTTTATATTAATTATTTACGCAATAAGATAGATAAGCACCACGACTTTAAACTCATTCATACTCGTGTTGGTATGGGCTTTATTTTACAAAAAGAATGAAAATACGAGCCAGATTCAATCTCATTTTCACCTTGTTAGCCACCATTGCACTAGTGTTCTTTGGGGTTACCGTATATTGGGTTTCTAAAAATGATAGAGAAAAAGAGTTTTCATCGATACTTAAAAACAAAGCGCTTGTCAAATCTAAATTAATATTAAGTGCGAATCTATCGCTCGATGAACTACAACAGATATTTGCAACGCAAAACGAAGATTCCAATAGGGTAACGATCGCTATTTACAATGAGGATTTTCAACAGGTATATAGCGAAAAGTCCATTTTTAACACTCCGGATTCCACACAAATCGTACTGCAAAAAGCAAAAGCCCACAACGAATATATTGTTAAAGACGGTACAAAACTAACCATAGGTATGACATTCCTGAACGATGGTAAAGATTATTTAGTTATCGCATCTGGAAGCGACCACTATGGAAAAGAAAAACTATCGGAGTTATTATATATTTTAATTATTACTGCTGGAATTGCCATTATCCTCCTATTTATTTTAGGATTTTACTTCTCTAAGCGTGTTTTAAATCCGATTAAGGAAATGACACAGGAAATAAATAAGATCACTGCTGCGCACTTGGACTTGCGTTTAAGACCGCTTAAGCACAAAGACGAATTAAATAAGCTAGGAGCTATTTTCAATCAGATGTTAGACCGGTTGGAAAGCTCTTTTGATTCGCAAAAAGAGTTTGTGGCCCATATATCTCATGAATTACGCACCCCTTTGGCAGCTATCATTACGGATTTAGAACTAGCGTTAAATCAAACCCATAGCTCCGAAGAGTATCGCAATACCATAGAACGCACCCTATCCGATGCAAAAAAAATAGTGCATCTTTCGAATAACTTGTTGGATCTGGCAAAAGCAAATTACGATCCAAAAGAGGTGGGTTATACTCCGCTTAGAATAGACGAAGTGTTGCTGGAAGCCTACCAAGAAATCCAACAAGGTTCGGCCCCATGTACGGTTCAGATGGAATTTGTGGGCGATACCACCGATGAACATTTTATGACCGTAGTTGGAAATCCTTACTTATTGAAAGTAGCCTGTAAAAATCTTATTGAAAATGCTTGTAAATTCTCGTACGACCATCATTGTTATATTCGCATTGGGTTTACAAACAAAATGGTAAAAATAGAGTTTATCGATAATGGGATTGGTATTGATGACGAAGACTTAGATCATATATTCGTTCCTTTTTATAGAGGTAGTAGTCAATCAGATTATGATGGCTATGGCATAGGCTTACCACTCACTCAAAAAATATTAGTGCAACATAGTGGAGAGTTAAAAGTAACTACCTCACCAGAGCAAGGAAGCACTTTCACTATGTATATCCCTCATTTAGCCAATAAATAAAACACCACCTTTTTATTCTTTTCATCAAGACAACAGTAGGTTAATTCCTAAAATTCTTACTATATTTAGTAGTATAAAGGATAAATTAATTTAAAGTACAAAATAGATTATGAGTAAAAGAATATTAATGCTAGCAGGAGACTTTGTAGAAGACTACGAAGTGATGGTACCTTATCAAGCCATGATGTCTTTAGGAATCCACGTAGATGTGGTTTGTCCGGATAAAAAGTCTGGAGATACCATTCCTACAGCAATCCACGATTTTGAAGGCGACCAAACCTTTACAGAAAAAAGAGGTCATAATTTTACATTAAATAAGTCTTTTAACACGATAGACGTATACGATTATGATGGGCTGTATATCTGCGGTGGACGTGCTCCGGAATACATTCGGTTAAACAAAAAAGTATTGGAGATCACCCAGCATTTCTTTAAGAAAAAGTTACCTGTAGCTGCCATATGTCATGGTATTCAAGTATTAACTGTTGCCGATGTATTATTGGGAAGAACACTAACTGCCTACGAAAGCATCGGCCCTGACATTGCGCTTGCTGGTGGTACCTATAAAAAAATTGCGCCAGACAAAGCTATTACCGATGGAAATCTAACCACATCCCCTGCATGGCCAGGACATCCGGCCTTATTAAGCCAGTTTTATAAACTACTTGGAATAGAAATCCGGAATGTCTAGAACATGTAAGTTTTAAAGCTATTACACCTTTGTGATAGCTTAGTTTTTATAACACTATTCTTAGAATAGCACCTTTAAATTACGGTATAAAAAAACAGCCATCTAAAATAATAGACGGCTGTTTTTATATTTAAATAATGTTTTCTTTTATACGTTGAATCGGAAGTGTATTACATCTCCATCCTGTACTATATATTCTTTCCCCTCTACTCCAAGTTTACCAGCATCTCTTACTTTAGCTTCGCTACCGTATTTTATATAGTCGTCGTAGTGAATAACTTCTGCACGAATAAAGCCTTTTTCGAAATCCGTATGGATAACAGACGCAGCTTGTGGTGCAGTAGCTCCAACTGGGATGGTCCATGCACGGACTTCTTTTACCCCAGCGGTAAAGTAGGTTTGAAGGTTTAAAAGCTCGTATGCTTTACGAATTAGCTTAGACGATCCTGGTTCGTCTAATCCGATATCATCCAAAAACATTTTTCGCTCTTCATAGGTATCTAATTCTGCGATATCGGCTTCGGTTGCAACGGCAAGAACCAACACTTCAGCTCCTTCTTCGGCAACCATTTCCTTTACTTTATCAACAAACTCATTTCCTGTAGCAGCCGATGCTTCGTCTACGTTGCAAACGTACATCACTGGCTTCTCGGTAAGGAATTGCATAGGTTTTATAAAGGCTGCCCTATCTTCATCATTTATCTTTAAGGAACGAATAGACTTCCCTTTGTTAAGATGCTCTTTTACTTGCTCTAAAACCTCTACTTCTTTCCTCGCTTCACTATCGCCGGTCTTAGCTCTACGGCCAATGGATTCCAATCTGTTTTCTACAGCTTCCAAGTCTTTAAACTGCAGTTCCATATCGATTGTTTCCTTGTCACGCAATGGATCGATGGATCCGTCGACGTGAGTAACATTATCATCCTCAAAACAACGAAGTACATGTATAATAGCATCCGTTTCGCGAATGTTGGCTAAGAATTGATTCCCTAATCCTTCTCCTTTACTCGCTCCTTTTACCAATCCAGCAATATCAACAATTTCTACAGTAGCAGGTAAAACTCGCTCTGGCTCTACAATCTCCTCCAGTTTTAATAAACGAGGATCGGGTACGTTTACAATACCTATATTAGGCTCTATAGTACAAAACGGAAAGTTTGCACTTTGGGCTTTGGCATTAGACAAACAATTAAACAATGTGGACTTTCCGACATTTGGTAATCCTACAATTCCTGCTTTCATTTTCAAATTTATTTTAAGACTGCAAAGATACGCTAAGAAAATAATTATAAAAAAATATTACCCTACAATACTCATAACTTCTCTAAAAAAGTCCTTATAATCTTTAGAAATACTGGTTAGAGAATCTAAAATCTGTTTACTTCCCTACTTTATGTCCGCGAACAGCGTAATACCATATGAACAAATAGCATGGCAAGGCTATCCAATAAGCTTGGGTGGTATTAAACATATCGGCTAATTGTCCATATGCCAATGGAATAATTGCTCCTCCTGCAATTCCCATGATCAACAATCCAGATGCAGCACTGGTGAACTTCCCTACTCCTTCGAGGGCTAATGGCCAAACCGCTGGCCAAACTAGAGAGTTTGCTAGTCCTAATAAGGCTACAAAAATTAAGGAAGTAATCCCATCGGTAAAAACAATTCCAAGAGTAAATACCATACCCAAAAGAGCACATATTTTTAATGCAGTTGCTTGATTTATATATTTGGGAATAATCGCTATTCCAAGCAAATAGCCTATAACCATAGCAGCCATAGTTCCTGTTGTGAAGTATTTAGCAATGGTTAAAGGAACATCTAACGAATTTCCATAAGCGATAATCGTATCGCCTGCAATCACTTCTACTCCCACATAAAAGAACAAAGCAACCACGCCCAACAATACGTGAGGAAACTGGAAGACACTAGTTTTGTTTTCCGTAAGTAAATGATGGTCTTCGGTTTCTTCTTCATCGCCCGATACTTCAGGTAAGCTAGATTTAAAAATCCAAAAAGCGAGGATTAATAAGACCATTACAATGCCTATATACGGATTTACAACTTCTAGGGCCATTACATCCAAAGCTTTAGAATAAGCATCTGAACTCATGCTCGCCATTTGTTTAGACAGGTTATCGGCTTCTTCTAAATTCAAGAACAATCCTAGAATAATAGGTGCTGCAGCTCCAGCGAATTTGTTACAGATTCCCATTATACTAATACGTCGCGCTGCTGTTTCTACTGGGCCTAGAATAGTGATATAAGGATTGGAAGCAGTTTGTAGAATAGCCAAACCACCACCCAAAGTAAATAATCCAGCTAAAAATAAAGAATACTCTCGCATATAAGCAGCTGGGATAAATAGGGCAGCTCCGAAGGCCATGATGACAAGAGAAATGGCCATGCCACGCTTAAATCCAAACTTATTTAAAACCCTTGTAGAAACAGGGGCCATTACCAAGTAGGCGATGTAAAAAGCGAAGGTAACTAAATAGGATTGTGCTTCGCTAAGTTCGCAAGCTATGCGCAGATAAGGGATTAAAAGAGAGTTAAGCCAAGTAACAAATCCAAAGATAAAAAATAAGGAACCTATAATGATCATAGGGCCTAAAGTAGACTTATAAGCTTTTTGTTTTGCTGTACTATCCGTTTGCATAGTTTTCTAATATTGAGACTTTCTATTTTATAAAGACACTATAAATCAGTATTGCCTTGTCACAGTTTTAAAGCAAGAATATAAAAGGTTGATGCACTTTCACTTTAGAGCAAACCAAAATATTTTCGTAAAAACCACTCTAGAGCTAAACTTGTTAAAAGCAAAACCAATAATACTTGAAGGCTAATTAAAGCTTCCGTTTTTACTATTTCTCTCTCTTTAATCTGATATTTATCTTGTTCCATTAAGGAATGGATGAATCCTTCTAACTCGTTTATAAACAGTACTCTAGCCTCTGTTACATCGGCTAATTTCTGTAAACTTTCTATGTCGGCTCGTATAAACTTCTCCTCTATGTCGAAAGCTAGTATTTCAAACTCTCCGGTAGTCGATTCCTTGCTATTCGATTCGGTAATTCTAAATGTATACGAAGCTTCTTCCAATTCATCTAAAGCGATTTCTTGGTATAATCCAGAAGGTAGCATAGGCTGTTTTTTCACCAAGGTATCTCCTTTAAATATCTTTATTTCTAAACCTGCGTCGCGATTTAACTGGTAGTTGCTATCAAAGTATTGTGCTCGAATTTTAGCTTGGGTATTTTGATAGTAAAAGTTTTCGTAATGGACTTGCAGTCTAGTTTTTTGTTCTGTGGAAGCTAGGTATTGTACCAGCCCTTGCATGAAACTATCGAAAGCTTCGAAAGACTTATCTTTTTCGTAGACCCCCGATCGCCATCGCCAAATACCTTGCGCATCTAAAATTCCGCGATTGACTTTTCCTTCTTCATATACTGCTAAAAGTGGGGTTCCGGATCGCTGACCGGAAATATATTGTTCTAGGACAACAGTATGTGGCACTTTCATTTCTAGCATACCAAACTGTGTTTCTAAAGGGGATAGTTGATCGAAGTTAATATTCTCGAACAAGAACAAATCAAAAGCCGGATCTAAATGGCCTTGAACCGCATCGGCATGTTGCGAAGTTTTTTTGTTAAAAGCTAGCTGCTGTTGGTTTAGAACATTCCAATTGGCATGCAACCCAGCAATGTATAATACTGGTAATTCTTGGGTTTCGATTTCACGAAGCAACAAATCGGCTTGTTGTTCTGGTTGGTATAAAATGACCAGATTATAGCCTGCCAACTTCCCTTCTGCTTCCTTTACGGATAGCATCTCCACTTCCAAAAAACTATTTGCTTCTAAACTTCTCTTTATGGCTCCCAAATCTGGATGAATAATATCGCTAACCAAAGCAACTTTTCCACTAGAGTCCAAAACGTCTACCGCAAAATTTTGCGCGTTATTCATTCTATTCTTTTCTTCGTCTAAAGGCTTTAACCGAAGCTCGTAGGTTTGCAAGCCCAATTCATTTGCTGGAAGGTGAATTTGGGTAAACAAGCTAGTATTACCGTCTTGAAACCTAATAGCTTCACGATGTACTACTCGTCCTTTATGAAGGATCTGAATTTCTGAAGAAGCTTCATCTACTCCATGAATAGAAGTTTGAATTTCTACTGGAAAATCATTGTGAAGATAACTAAACCTATTGGCAGTAACTTTATCGATTCGCAGGTCTGGATAGTTGGTAGTATCCCCCAACACTACTGGGTATACCTCACGATTTACTTGACTAGCATAGTAGGTGTAATCTCGTCCGCTGGTTTGATTCCCATCGGTAAAGAGCAACACAGGGGCATTGGTGTCTTTATAAATTTGGTCTATGGCTTCTAGTGCATTGGTTATCTGTGTTTCGCCATCAGAAAAGCTTAAGCTATCCAATACTTTTACTTCCGAACCAAATCGGAAGAAGCTAACATCGAAATGTTCTTGTAATGCGGTGTTACTTTTCAGGTAAGCATGCGCATCTTCCAAATGTTTATTTTGCTCTAAATGTGAAATAGACCGCGAATTATCTAACAAGATGGGCAAACCGGTTTTTACCGATTCATAGGTTGTCTTTTTTACTTTTGGATTAAAAAGTAAAAGGAGTAGCACCAAAATACTACAAAAGCGTAAAAAGCCAAGAAGAAGTTTGACTTTCGTACTTTCTTTATTTCGGTAATACATAAAGAAAGCTAGTGCAGCCGAAACCACACTAGCAAGTATTATATGTAATATAGGATTAGATAGCATCTATTAGGTAAGCATTCCGCCATCTACTTGAAGAACCTGTCCGGTGATATAGCTAGATAGATCACTTGCTAAGAATACGCAAGCATTGGCTATATCCTCTGGTTGTCCACCACGTCTTAATGGAATGGCATTTCTCCAGCCTTGTACGGTATCTTCATCGAGTTTTGCTGTCATTTCTGTTTCAATAAATCCTGGTGCAACTACGTTGCATCGGATGTTTCTAGAGCCTAACTCTAAGGCAATAGATTTTGAGAATCCTGTTATTCCAGCCTTAGAAGCAGCATAATTGGATTGTCCAGCGTTTCCTTTAACCCCTACAACCGAGCTCATGTTTATGATAGAGCCTTTACGTTGTTTTAGCATGGTGCGTTGCACTGCTTTGGTCATATTGAAAACCGACTTTAGGTTTACTTCTATTACGCTATCAAAATCCTCTTCGCTCATGCGCATTAGCAGGTTGTCTTTGGTAATTCCAGCGTTATTAACAAGGATGTCAATAGTTTCGAAATCTTCCAATACTTGTTTCACCAATTCTTGTGCTTCTTCGTGATCTGCAGCATTGCTTTGGTATGCTTTCACCTTTACGCCATGCGACGATAGGTCGGCTACAATCTTATCTGCTGCTGTAGACGATGAATGGTATGTAAATGCAACATGGGCTCCGTTTTTAACGAAAGATTCTACGATACCTTTACCAATTCCACGTGATCCACCCGTAATAACGGCTACTTTTCCATCTAATAATTTCATTGTATTCGGTTTACTTTTTTTTCAATTATTCTCTGTACCCACCGAACCTCGGTCGATGAACAAAGTCAAATATAAACTTTTAAAACGTTAAAAAAGAAAAACCCTGTCCGAAAACAGGGTTTTTTTATTCTTCTTTTATAGGATGCTTATCCCATAATTTCTTTTACTTTCAATCCGATTTCTGCTGGTGAGTCTACTACGTGCATTCCACACTCGCGCATAATCTTTTTCTTTGCTTGTGCAGTATCGTCAGTTCCGCCAACGATAGCACCTGCGTGTCCCATAGTTCTTCCTGCTGGTGCAGTTTCTCCAGCGATAAACCCGATAACCGGCTTTTTACTTCCGCTTTCTTTGTACCACTTAGCTGCATCTGCCTCTAAATGTCCACCAATTTCACCGATCATTACAACGGCGTCGGTTTCTGGATCGTTAATAAGCATTTCTACTGCTTCTTTGGTAGTGGTTCCAATAATTGGGTCTCCACCAATTCCAATTGCTGTACTAATTCCAAGACCTTGTTTTACTACTTGGTCGGCAGCTTCGTAAGTTAATGTACCTGATTTAGATACAATTCCTATACGTCCTTTCTTAAATACAAAACCTGGCATAATTCCAACTTTTGCTTCTTCTGGTGTAATTACACCTGGACAGTTAGGACCAATTAATCTAGCACCTTTTCTCTTTACGTAATCCGACGCATGAATCATGTCTTTTACCGGAATACCCTCAGTAATGGTAATAATTACTTTGATTCCTGCTTCTGCAGCTTCCATTATAGCGTCTGCAGCAAATGCAGGGGGTACAAAAATAATACTAGTATCTGCTCCAGTCTCTTTTACTGCTTGCTCTACTGTATTAAACACAGGACGGTCTAAATGTGTCTGACCTCCTTTATTTGGTGTTACTCCACCTACTACATTTGTACCGTACTCGATCATTTCCTTAGCGTGAAACGTACCCTCGCTTCCAGTGAAACCTTGTACAATTATCTTAGAATCCTTATTAACTAATACACTCATTGATTTATATATTTATGCTATATTATTTCTTTTTACGACCCTGCAAAGGTAATCTTTTTAGTTTATTATTAAAAGTATTTCCGGAGAAGCATTTTATAAAGACGTTTTTCGTCCTTGTAATCTTCTCTTCTTTCCTCGATATTTAAACCTTATCCTGAAGCTTTTCTACCAAACTAGGCAAGCTACGCAATGCGGCTACCTCTTTGTATTTTTTACGTACCTCTTCGGCAGGACTTCCAAAATAGGACTGACCCCCTTTTAATGATTTACTCACCCCACTCTGTGCCATGATTACCGCTTTATCGCCAATTGTTACTCCGTTGGCAATGCCAACTTGCCCCCAAATGGTAACAAACTCGCCGATTACTACACATCCTGCAATTCCAACTTGGGAGGCGATTAACGCTCGCTTTCCAATTATAGTGTCGTGTCCGACTTGTATAAGGTTATCTAATTTAGATCCTTCACCTATGGTTGTAGAAGCAGTTACTCCTCGATCTATGCTACACATAGCGCCGATATCTACATTATCTTCAACCACCACATTTCCTCCACTGATAAGTTTATCGAACTTCTCTGGTCGATTTTTATAATAGAAGGCGTCTGCGCCTAAAACCGTTCCTGAATGTATGGTTACATTATTTCCAATTACCGTATCATCGTAGATACTAACATTTGGATGAATTACACAATTATCACCTATCTGTACATTATTCCCAATAAAAACATTTGGTTGGATAATGGTATTCTCCCCTATTTTAGCAGTATCCGAGATCACTGCGGTAGCGGGACGGAAAGGATTAAAATGTTGTGTAAGTTTATTAAAATCTCGAAAAGGATCGTCGGATATCAAAAGGGCCTTGCCCTCTGGACACTCTACTTCTTTGTTTATGAGTACTACAGTTGCTGCTGATTCCAGTGCTTTATCGTAGTACTTTGGGTGATCAACAAAAACGATATCACCAGGGGTAACTACGTGGATCTCATTCATCCCTAATACAGGAAAAGTTGGATCGCCAACGTACTTACAATCGATTAGTTGAGCTATTTGCTCTAACGTGTGTGGCGTGTTAAATTTCATGGCTCAAATATACATAAAGATTTGTTTTTACAAACCATAGACCTTCAGTAAAACAAGATATATTGTAAAGAAAAAACCTGTAAAGCAAAGGCTCTACAGGTTTCATATGTCATCATAGGTTAATAAAAGTTTGCCTTACTTTTTAAGTACCTTAGGGACTAGCCGTGCATCACCATCAATTTCGTGCTCGTAATCCAATCCTAACAGCTCGGCTAACAATGGGTATACATGAATGTTTTTAAATCCTTCGATTTGTTTACCTTCTTGAATATCTGGTCCCCATGCCATAAATACGGTATCCATATCGGGGGTATCTTCTGCTAAATAGCCATGTGCACCTGGAATCGGGGTTCGGTTTGTAAAATAGTAAGGTGCTTCGGCAATCAATACAATATCCCCAATACGGTTAAGCTTATCTTCTTTGGTTGAAAAACGGTATTTTTCTGGCACCTTAGCTTTTAAGTATACTTCATATTGATCGGTTGCTTCCTTTTGAAAGTATTTCAGTACTTCTTGGGTATCGTTAGGTTCTTTTATAAAAATACTAGTGTAGGTTCCATTCACCACCACATCCATCTTCTCTGGATCTATTTTTGGTAATAAAATTGGGTTTTCTCTATCCAATTCTGTCATACCGTGGTCGGACAAAAACACAAAGTTAACTGGTAATCCTGTTTTTGATACTGCTTCGTATAGTTTTTGAATAGCGCCATCGCTGTAATGGACGGTTGTTTCTGTTTCAAAAGCATTCGGGCCATAGCGATGGCCAGCTTGATCTACATCGGGCATATAGAACGTTATTAAATGTGGACGTTTTGCAGCAGGCATTTCTAACCATTTTACCACTTGATTTATACGTTCCTCTACTCCTTTATTTTCGGCATACGGATAATAATACGTTGGTAAATAACCAGCGATTTCTGCCTCCGATCCCGGCCAATAGAAGCATGCAGAGAGCATATTTTGACTTTCGGCTAAACTCCAAATCGGTATCCCGCCATACCAGTCAGGATTAGTTATAGCTTTTTGATTGCGTAAGGAATATCGTTCACCAGTTTCTGAATTTAACATGTTATTTCCTACTAATCCGTGATGTGGTGGAATCATTCCTGTTACTATGGTGTAATGATTCGGAAAAGTAACACTAGGGAAAGAAGGCGACATATACTCGGCCTTTACCGCTTGGTCGGCAATCTTGTTTAAGAATGTAGGCTTATACTTTTCAAAGTAATCGTGTCGGAAACCGTCAACAGAAATTAAAATCACATAAGGTTTTTCCTTCTGCTCCTTTGCATTCTTACGGTTTGGTGTTACTATTTGATCGTCCTTCACCTGTGCTTGACTGAATCCAAGACTTAAAACAAAAGAAATACAGGTTAGTAAAAAAGTAAGTTTTCTCATAAAGTTAATTGGTAAATACAAATGTGATAGTATAAATGCTTAGCGCAAACGAACGCCTGTTCTCCTCTTAATAGCTTGTATGACAAATAATATAATCACTGCTACTTTTGATATCACGCTAGGGTATATGTGTACGAACGGATTGAAAATAATGGCCACTAAAAGAAAAACCAGCATCGTAATATTAAAAGACCTTATGGTTAAATATTCGGTTACCACCACTAGCAGCGCTGTAATAGTGACGGTTATTCGTTGCGCCAATGGCAACCATTCAAGATTTTCGGCATAGGCTTCTAGGCCAGCATAATCTTCAATAAAATCCATTCCTATTAAAACGCAACATAAAAATAAAAGTATTCGAATCATAAGTCGTTTTTATCGTTCTTTTGCAAACCCTGTGTTCGCAAATTTTATACGCGCGACTAAATTAGTATTAATTTTTCGCTTGAACGAAGATATCTGTTTTTTTGCATGTAAATCAGCGTCAGTTTTAGAGGATAGAAATATGGTGATTACGGAAAACATTTGTCATTCCTATCGATGCCTGGTGAGCCTTTATTGCTGCAATTTACTACCTTTATATAATCAGGCACTTTATACCCACCAACCTATGGCCGATATAACGTTAAAAAACATCGAAGCAATTGAGCAACGAATAGTAGAAGCATGTATTAAATCTGGAAGAAAACCAGAGGATGTAAAACTATTATTAGCCACTAAGACGGTTTCTGCTGAGCGTATACGAACAGTAATAAACCAAGGTTATACCCTTATTGGTGAAAATAAAATTCAAGAAGCGATGGCCAAACAGGAGGTTCTAAAAGAACTTCCTATAGAATGGCATTTTATCGGGCATTTGCAAACCAATAAAGTTAAATTTATAACGCAATTCACCGATGTTGTGCAGTCTATTGATCGATTAAGGTTGGCATCGAAACTTCAAAATAGGTTAGTTTACGACAAAAGAAAAAGTATGGACGTGTTTATACAGGTAAACACCTCTTTTGAAGCAAGTAAGTTTGGGGTTCCGCCTGAAAAAGCCTTAGAGTTAATCAAGCAAGTTTCGGAACTTCCACGTCTAAACATAAAAGGATTAATGACCATTGGGATTCTTTCTTCTAAGGATGATAAGGTTAGAGACTGTTTTAAGTTACTTAAGGAAATTCAATTAAAAGCTCAGGAATTATCCTTGCCAAATGCTAGCTTCGATGAGTTATCTATGGGAATGTCTAATGACTTAGAACTAGCTATTGAAGAAGGCAGCACCATGATTCGAGTGGGCACAGCAATATTTGGAAAACGAGCTTTTCCAGATAGTTATTATTGGAACGAAGGCTAACTTCTACAATTATAGAGGTAACGCTTATAGAGGTAACGCAATAATTAGAAAGCTATTCCTTGTTGGGTAAGCTTTGTAGTGGGCTAATGGAAAAGTGTTGGGTAGCGACTAGAAAGTCACGGACTATTTTACTGAGTTCATTTTGACTAAACACCGTGTTCATTCCACAGTACCTATACATTCCCATAACCAATTCATAGGATGCATCGGCCGCTTTCCTTGCACTTAGTTGTAATTTATCATCAAGAATTATCAAGTTACTTACACTATCCGCTACAGCTTGCCACAAATTTTTTATATCGACTAAAAACATTTCTCTAGCCTTATAAAAAGTTTCTGTAAGACTTTTAAATTTTTGTTCTACATGCGGTATATTCCCAAGGGTTAATTCTCCATATAAAGGTTTTTTAGTGGCGATATCTCGTTTAAACACCTCGATAAAGTGCTGGGCTATTCCCGTACACATTACCGCAATATTGGTAGTCGCAAAAGCATCGAACGGAAAACGATATAAAGTATGCTCTGTGAATGTACTCCCTTTAGTTAAATCGAAACTGTGCTTCTTTGGTACTATGCAATTGGTGGTTTTATAATCATTACTACAAGAAGCACGAAGTCCCATAGTGTGCCAAGTATCCAAGATTTCTACCTTTTCAGCAGGGAATAAAAAAGAACGAAAAACGGGCTTACCATTTTCATCTATTATGGGCTTTTTATTTTCATCATATAAATAGGCATTTGCAGTAAAGTGAGTAGCGTATAATGAACCACTCGCATAACTCCAATGTCCAGATAGCTTATAACCTTCTTCAACTTCTATTGCTTTACCAGTAATAGCTCCGCTACCTGCAAACCAAAGCTTCTTATTTTGACTTAATTCTTTAGAGACATCTTTAGCTAAATACCCTAAAAACATATTGGCACCCGCACCAAGGTTTATTGCCCAGCCCAAACTACCATCGGCATAAGCCAATGCCTCGAATAACAAGGCGATGTTATAGGCGTTCATCGGTCCATTTTTAGTATAGTCCGGCATGCCAACCCGCAGCCATTCTTTGTTGTGAATCAGTTCTAAAACAGCATTGGAAAAACGATTGGAGCTTTCATTTATAGTCGCTTGATTACGAATAAACAATAATTCCTCTTCTGTGAAATATGCAGAAAATTCTTGCATGGATTAATTTTAAAATTCTAATGGTTCTCCTTGTTCAGGGAAAATATACTGTACACCAAGGGTATTACCCTCATGTAATTCTTTTTTAATCTGCGTTATATTATCCGCATCAGGTTTGATGTGGGTTATAACAATAGGAAAGTTTTTCAAGCTTTTCTTACCGGAGAACTTTGCTAACTGCTGCAATTCTTCGATTAAAAGCTTAGGTGTTAAATGTCCGAAAAGCAAATGGTCGGGTTGTTCATTGGTGAAGGATACTTCTATTAAAATAGCTTTTAATTTTCCTTGTTTTAACTCCTTACCCACCTTCTTCCACAGACTTTTTAAATGAGTACTTTCCTCTATACTATCTGGTCCTGTATCACCTAAATATAAGATACTATAGCCTCTCTCATTATGAAGCCAGGCTGCAGCGCTTGGTACGGGATGACTTAACGGAAAAGCTGTTAGTTGTAAATTTGTTTCGACAATAGAATAGGTCTTTCCTACTTCTAGAGTTTTATATCGGTATTTATCAAGGATCGGCTCTTCTCCTTCATTTGCAAAATTTGACCAAGTGGCATTTATAAAGTAATGCTCTTTAAATGCCTTTATAGTGTGTGAATTCCCATAAATAGGTTTTGCGCTATCTTCGGGTGAATTGATTACCAAACCCGATAAATGGTCTAAGTGACTATGAGAGATGAAATAGGCTTTTACATTCTCTTGTAAAACCTGCATTGGAGGTTTGTTTAAGTTTCCCTTCTCAGCTGCTTTTAAAAGTCCAGCACGAAGGGTACCCGCATCACAAGCTATGTAGTTTTCACTCTTGTAATCTCGAACCAAATAGCTCGACAAATTGCTTTCATCGCCACCACCATAAATGCCTAATGGAAGTACTTCAAAATCTTGTGCGTATCCAATCGAACAAATAAAAAATAAAAGAAATAAGGTAGTATTACGCATGTTTCATTTTTTACAAAACTAAGCAAATATCTGTCTTTAGACGTTTAAAGGTTAAAAAAACATAGGTCGCATTGTCTGCTATTTATTACCTGAGTTGGTTAATAGGATTACTGGCCTTACCTAGGACTTTCTACACTTTTTTAGTAATTCCTATCATCAAGTATTTTAATATTTACAAATGTCCGTCAAGCATTTCGTTTATATTTAGTAATTTCCCATGTAATTAATAAGAATCATTACCTATTGTTTAATAAAAAACCATTCATGGTTAAGTATACAGCCTTGCTTTTGCTCTTAGTTTTTACAAACTATTCTTGGGCGCAGCTTCACCCTCAGACACATCAACACTTAAAAGAAGTGCTAGATTATGAAAGCAACTTAGAAAATAGTTTTCCAGTATTTCTCGCTATTCCAAAAGGCTTGGATGAAGCAGAGCCTTTGCATTTTTATCAACCTTCAAATAATGCTGTAGCTCGTTTATCTACTTATTATTTTAGTGAATCGGATTCGTTGGTAACAAAAACCATTCACCAATGGAGCCATTTCAACGATTTGTTTCATCCCAACAAGCCCTTTCGCAAAGAGGACATCGAGGACTTGAAAACTAAATATGCTGGATTACGAATAGAAATGGCTAATTATTATGGCACCAATACACATGAATATGAGGATAGTGAACCGAATTCTTTACTTTATGGGGAGGTCACCAAATGGAAAAATCCTTTGTTATACGATCCTATGCTAGAGTACAAAGAGTTGGTAAGAGAGGAAGATGCGTATGGATTGATAACCATAACCTATGTGCACCAAGGTTGGGAACAAATGGTAAAAAAACAATTAGATTTTTTACAGTATTATTTTATTAATAGGATAAAAGAAAAAGATTATAAAAAAGCTATTAGCTTGTTGGGTGCAGACTTGCAAATTGAGGTACAAGAAGAGCATATGGAAGAATTGCATCATATATTCACCAACCACCAACTTCAACTCATAAATTCCAAGGAAGGTTTTTCGAGTCTAGAAAGAGAACACGTCTATTTATATAGTTTACAAGATAATGAGGGCGAGATGCAGTACACAATGACTATAGCCTTTAACAATAACCAAGATATTATTTTCTTGCAATACAATTCTGTAACATGAAATACTTCCTTTATTTAATATGTTTCGTTCTAACCCCTACCCTATTTGCCCAAAGTGCAAAAAAGGACGTAATAAGCAAGGAACTAAAAGAAGTGATTAAGGAAGCCGACCTCTTGTTTTCCTATAGATTAATGGAATGGTGGGGAAGCGAATTAACAGAAAGACAGAAAGAGTTAGATAAACAAGTAGCCGATTATATACTATATCATGATGCTGATAAGCTTTATTTTGTTTTACTAGATGCATCGTTGCAATATAAACTTGGCACCTACTATCTACCTTTAGGAGTTAGTAATGGAGACATCCAATTTGATCCTACTCGTGAAAAATTAAGTAGAAAAGAAAGAAAGCTTTATCAAGTGAAATATAAAATGGAGGAAAATGCAAGCAAAATAGCCAATGAAAGAATCATTGCAAGAGATGGATATTCGGTGAGTACTATATTGATCAAGCAAAAAAGAGGATATAAACTATACCTATTGGCCAATACCTCGGAGATAAATGTTGTTCCAATTGGGAACGATGCGGTTTTTCAGGGCAATAACCGCGGGCGAATTAAAAACTGGGAATGGTTTCATGATGAGTTACTTCCAATACCTGTAAGCAGAGAAGGAATAAAATTAGCCACTCATAAACATCAAGATGGACAGGCCATACTAAGTCCAACCGAAATTGCCAACTTCCGACTTTATGGGATGCTTTATAACATGATGGAAATGCCTATTTTGGCAGTAGAAGAAGGCCTACTACTAGAATATGATGCTTCCAACAATGTAATACGTAAATTTCAACCGAAAAATTAAGCCATTGAAGTGAGTAAAGCGTTTCGTTCTATACTTGATAAAATTGGTTCTTTAGAACATCAAATTTTATATCATAACGCAGCTATGAATATCGATCTATTCACTAAAAATCAAGATTTAGATATTCTGAGATTTCTTCATCCCAAAAATATAAGCGGTTTTATAAAGCCCTTATCATTGGCCTCTTCACAACCAATTAAAATATATACTCAAGAAGCTGAGCCACCAACTATCTATTATACTATTTCCCCTACTTCTTATGGGGATCTCATAATAGCCTCTACTGATTTAGGTATTTGTTTTGTTTCTTTTTACTCAAAAAATAGTATAAAAAATCTACATGCTAACTACCCTAATTCCACTCATAAAAATGTAAAGACCCATCTACATGAAATCGCAATTAATTATTTAGAAAACAACCCAGTTACATCCTTATCCTTACATATTAAAGGAACTGCATTTCAACTTCAGGTTTGGGAAAGCCTTCTTCACATTCCACAAGGACAACTTAGCACCTATAAACACATCGCTATAGCAATAAACAACCCAAACGCTAGTATAGCTGTAGGTGCGGCGGTAGGGAAAAACCCTATTGCCTTGCTTATCCCCTGTCACCGAGTAATCCGTGGCTCTGGAGTATGGCGTGGCTACAAATGGGGTAATAAACATAAAGCTGCTTTATTAGCTTTTGAGTTAATGTAAATTATATACACCATTCTCTAGAAGGGTTTTGGCTTAAAAACCTTGCATTTACTTGAATTCGTATGTACTTTCACTTTTACAAATTTTAAAAAACCTTTAATAATGATCCCCTTGAAAAGAATCTGTATTTCAAATGAATCTAACGGGAAACGACCGATTAGCAACATTTTGAAAAGAGCGTTTTTGTCTGTAATGCTCGGTAGCATTAGTTTATTTGGAACAGCGGCAATTGCTCAAAAAAAACCATTAGATCATGATGCCTATGACGACTGGCAGCGTTTTGGTAAACGTGAAATCAGTCCAAACGGAAAATGGACCACATTCAATGTTAATCCGCAAGAAGGTGATAAATGGCTGTATGTACAATCTACTAATAAGGAAACGCCCATTCAAAAAATACACCGTGGGGAAAACCATAGCATAACAAGTAACTCAAAACACGTAATTTTTGCGATAAAGCCATTTTACAAGGATATAAAAGCGGAAAGAGTAAGCAAGAGAAAAAAGAGTAAAGACAAGGTAGAGCTAGCTAAAGACAGCCTAGGAATATATACTTTCTCCAACGACAAGCTTATTAAAATTCCTGAACTGCTCAGTTTTAAACTCCCTAAAGAAAATGGCGATTACCTAGCTTATGTTCAGGAAATTGAAAAAGAGAGTTCGGATACTACTAAGAGTAAAAAGAAAGATACTTTCAAACAGCTTGTCCTTAGAAATTTAAATAGCAAGGAAGAAGTTTCTTTTCCCCATGTAGATAAATATAGGTTTAGCGATGATGGAACGTATTTAGTGTACAGCATAAAGTATGAAGGAAAGAAGAAAAAGGCGAATGATGAAGAAAACGAAACGGAAGATGTGGACACTACCGAGGTAGAAGAAAGCCATTTGGAAGGGGTATATGTTGTAGAGACTAAGACCTTTAAACAAACAGCGATTACCGATAAAAAAGGCGCGTATAGCAGATTCCAATTTAATGAAGATTCCAACCTGCTGGCTTTTATTGCCACTCACGATGAGGAAAAAGAAGAAGTAAAAGACTATTCTATTTTTCTTTACGACCTAACATCGAATCAACTAAAACTAATAGAAAACGACATTGCAGGAATGCCAGAGGACTGGGTTCTTTCGGAGAACTACACCCCTAGTTTTAGTAAAAACAATAAGAACTTATTTTTAGGTATTGCTCCAAAGAAAGTTGTACAAGACTCTACTTTTATAGAGGAAGATCACGCTATTCTAGATATATGGCACTACAAAGACGATTATCTACAAACGCAACAGTTAGCTAGATTAAAACGAGACTTAAATAGATCTTACCTATCGGTGGTTTCCTTAGACTCCCCTAATCAATTAGTTCCTTTGGAAGATGAGAAACTAAACCGTATTAGCTTGGTAAACGAAGGAGATGCTGAATTTGTATTTGCCATGTCGGATTACGGCTATCGAGTAGAAACGCAGTGGGATAGATCGGGTAACGACACCTATTATTTAATTGATATAAAATCAGGTGAACGAAAAGAAATTTTAAAAAACCTAAGTGGTAGAGCCTATATGTCGCCAGAAGGAAGAAATATGGTATTCTTCGATGCAGTATCGGAAAACTGGTATGTATACGACATCCAATCCGAAGCAATTCGTCACCTAAATAAAGGCATAGACGTATCGTTTGCCGACGAACGAAACGACCGCCCTATGCTTTCTTATCCATATTCCTTAATCGGTTGGACAGAAGACGATGAATCTGTTTTAATAAATGATCGTTATGATATTTGGCAGTTTGATTTGGTAGGAAATAAGGCTCCTTTAAACCTTACTAAATCTTACGGAAGAAAGAATAAAACGAGGTTTACCCTTTTAAAACTCGATAAAGAAGCAAGACATATTAGCACTAAAGAAAATGCTATACTTGTTGCTTTTAATGAGAACAATAAAGAAAGTGGTTACTTTGAGTTAGACCTTAGAAAAAATAGAGGACCAAAAGAGTTGCTGATGGAGCCAATGAGCGGTCATAGGTCATTAGTTAAAGCCAAAGAGAAGGATGTATACCTTTTTGTACACCAGTCTTACGTTATTCCACCAACACTGGCTAGTTCTAAAAATTTAAAAACCTATAAAAATCTTCATCAGACCAACCCACAACAAAAAGATTATAATTGGTCTACGATAGAATTAATCCACTACACTGCGCAAAATGGGAAGCCAGCTACTGGTATGCTCATTAAGCCAGAAGATTTTGATAAAAACAAGAAGTATCCGCTTATTTCTTATTTCTATGAACGTAGAAGTGATGATTTACATGGCTACGAACCACCAGCCCCTACTCGCTCGAGGTTGAATATAACCTTTTTTGCAAGCAATGGCTATTTGGTATTTGTTCCAGATATAGAATACACCATTGGATATCCAGGACGCTCTGCAGAGGAGTATGTAGATGCAGGAATAGACTATTTAATCGAGACATATGACTTTGTTGATAAGGACAGAATTGGTATTCAGGGACAGAGTTGGGGAGGTTATCAAGTAGCACATTTAATTACTAGATCGGATCGATATGCTGCAGCATGGGCAGGTGCGCCAGTAGTTAACATGACGTCGGCATACGGAGGCATTCGTTGGACTACTGGTTTGAATCGTCAATTTCAGTACGAACAAACACAAAGTAGAATTGGTAAAAACTTATGGGATGGATTGGATTTATATCTAGAGAATTCCCCGTTATTCCATATGGAAAATGTAAGTACACCAGTCGCAATTATGCACAATGATAAAGACGGATCGGTACCATGGGAGCAAGGAATAGAAATGTTTACGGCCTTACGAAGGTTAGGGAAACCTTCTTGGTTGCTTAATTACAATGGTGACGAACACAACCTGATAAAAAGACAAAACCAAAAGGATATTCAACGCAGACAATTACAGTTTTTTGATCATTATTTAAAAGATGCACCAGCGCCTGAATGGATGGTTCGTGGTATTCCTGCAACAGAAAAAGGAAAGACATGGGGATTTGAGCTAACAGATGAAAAGCCATAGCTACTGGTACCCCTATTAAAACTATAAAGCCGAGACAAAAGTTTCGGCTTTTTTATTGTGCTTTTACTTGGAGGTTAGTTTATACGAAAAAACAAATCACCCCACTTCAACCCAAGATAAATCCGCATAATTCAATAAGCTTTATATCGAGATTTGCTTTCTCTTAGTTTGGATGTAGTAGGGAAAAGATTAACGAAAATATATAAAGCTACTAGATTATAGTAAAAAATTAAATTGCTATATTTAATTGTTTTCTCTAGACATTTATATTCTGGATAATAATAGGATTTATAACCGGTTGGATAAGATTTTAGAGATGCAGTACAACACTATTACTTTTAAACGAGAGAATTGGATATTAATTTATTTTGAGAGTTATTTTAGGTTAGATTAGTTGCTCTCATAATAACGCGAAGTAGCTGTCTCATAACTGGGGCAGCTACTTTTTGTTTTTAGTGTAATTATCACGGTAAACTCATGGTGTAATTATTGATATTTATTATATTTATATAACTGAATATCAGCATTATGAGTCCTAAATTTCAAGAGTATAAC
>DATGSX010000104.1:0-21613 GCA_035302145.1 Flavobacteriaceae bacterium
AACCACAAGGGGTTGGGGATTCACACCGAGATGTTTTCCGATGGAATTCTACCATTAGTAGAAAAGGGTGTTATTACTGGAGAGCATAAAGCAAATCACGTAGGAAAAATCCTCTCTGCTTTTGCTATGGGAACACAGAAATTATATGATTTTATTGACGATAACCCATCGATCGTATTTAAGGAGGCAGGATATACTAACGATACGGCCTTAATTCGTCAAAACCCAAAAGTAGTGGCTATTAACTCGGCTATAGAAATTGATTTGACTGGACAGGTTTGTGCCGATAGTATAGGAACTTATCAATATTCTGGCGTGGGAGGGCAAATGGATTTTATCCGAGGTGCGTCTTTATCCGAAGGTGGAAAACCAATTATCGCTATGCCCGCAACCACCAATAAAGGAGTTTCTAAAATAGTTCCTTTTATAAATCAAGGCGCTAGCGTTACTACCACTCGTGCACACGTTCATTATGTTGCTACCGAATATGGCGTAGTAAATCTATATGGAAAATCTTTAGCCGAACGAACTAAACTCTTAACCTCTATTGCCCATCCCGACCACAGAGAGCAATTAGAAAGAGAAGCTCATGCAAGATTTAAATATTAGAAAAATATTACTTCGGACTGTTGAGGTACTCTAAGTAATTCTAAACCTAAAGAAATAGAAAACCCAGATGGATAAAGAACGCTTTTTCCAAATCTGGGTTTTCTTATTTAAATTTCTTCCTTCTAAAGTATCCTTTTCTATCTTTCTATTCGTTGGTCTTTAGGTACATTGATTACCCCAGCGCCGTCCACAAGCCAATTTTCTTTGTCATGTATTAGTTTTATTGTCAATCGGAAGTCTGGCCAATCTACTCCTCTTACGATTAGGTAGTTTTCTTTTTTGCTTTCTATTTCAAATTTACTTGGAGAGTCCTGAGCGTCCAAAATCGGGTCGAATCCAAGACCATATTCGGGATTTTCTTTTTCTGCTGCGTCTTCCAGTGTTTTTAACTCTGTTTTAAACTTAGTTGACACATCTTTTCGCTGATTTATCCAATTTACTCTATTGGAGTTTTCGTCAAAATTATAGAGAAACTCTAAGTAGTCATTTATGAAAATCAACCCAACTTGATAGTCTATTTCTTTGGTAGGTAAAGTTTCTGTTGATTCAGCTTCTTTTTTAGTATTTGGCGAATTACAGCTGATAATTAATAACCCAAAAACGAATAATAGTTGAATAGTTTTCATGAAATTTAAGTTTGTTTTTGCAACATTTGAAACTTCTCTTAATCTTTATACGGATCGTAAATATCTTCGCCAGCCATCGCTACGCCAATTGGATGCAATCGATGTTTAATCTTTATGGTGTCGCCTTGATGTTCCAATACTTCTTCTAAATTCTTATACACCTCTGGTGCTTCATCGGCGCCTCCTCCACGTAAGTAAATATCTTTTTTGTTTAATTCCGCTTGTACTTTGTCGAAATTCACTACTCCTTTAGATACAAGAGTTCGCACTCGTTTTTTACCTCTACGTTGCCATCTGGTTCTACCAAGAGCTTTGGTTCTAGATAGTACTCTTCCTGCTCCGTGAACGGTGGAATACAAAGCTTTTTTAGAGGTAGGCGTATCAACTCCTTCAACAATTACCGAAGTGTCGCGCATATTGGCACCAATAAAACCCTGCTGTCCTGGAAAAGCTGGTGTACATCCTTTACGGACTACCCAATAGTCTTCACCAAAATGTTTTTCTTTCCAAGCAAAATTATGGTGGTTATGCACTTCCTTTAAGGCTTTTCCGCCAACGATTTCCAAAACTTTATCCACTACAATATCGCGTCCAGCGTAAGCATATTTTCCAGCTAGGTCTAACGCCTGAATGTAATCTTGCCCAATTTCAGAATTTACATCAAACAGAAGTGGCTTCCCATTCATTGGACTTTGTTTTGGCTTATCGTTAAATTTTAGACCTTGTGCTAGTGACATAAATCCTGTAGTGGTTCTGTGACCAAATCCGCGGGAACCAAAGTGTACGCCAATCCATAACCATCCATCATCGTCCTCGAACAGATCCACAAAATGATTTCCACTTCCTACTGTCCCTAACTGCTCGTAGGCCATTTGCGCCATATCACGCAGTGGTTTTAATGAAGTACCCACAATCTCATCCAAAACCGGATGATCTACAGGCTCATTATTGATTCGTCCCACGCCAAAAGAAATTCGTTTAAAAATCTCGTCCATTACTTTTGGTACGTTTATATCCGAAGCGAGAATATCGGTTTTCACAGCTTTGTTTCCGCATGCGATATCAAAACCAACGCCCGATAAGGAAATCTTATCTTTGTAAGCTATGGCACCACCTATTGGGTGATTGTATCCATAATGCGCATCAGCTGTTAGCACCGCAATATCTTCTGGAGATTGAATGCAATTGTATAACTGATCGATAGCTCCTTTATCGATAAGCTCTTCGCCAAAAATAAAAACTTGTGTGTTCATGTAATTCAATTGATTTCAATACTTAATGTAGCTAAAATACTGGAAGATAGCAAATTGATTATTCTAGTTGTTTTGTGCAACTTATTTTTGGTATTTAAGGAGTGATTTACTGTGGAAGTTTACTTGCCGATTTGCTTATAGTTTCAACTGCAAATCAATGAAAACATAAGTATTTTAAGAGGAGTTTTCCTTTATGCTATTCTTAAAATCAAATGATTTTTGTTTTACTTATAAATTACTTGGTAAATGATGAGTTTTTCCTTTATTCATGATTATTAAATGCTGATTAAATATATGATATTAAAGATAAGCCGTGGCGCAATTTTTCTTTTAATTTTAATAAAAAAACTTATTAGTTATCGTATCTTAGTAACTCTTTTCATGTAGTGATTTCTCCTCTCTAAATAAGAGTGCTGAGCTTCCTTTAAAATTTAAAATCAAAACCATTTAAAATAGAATTGGTGTACGGATGAATGCTATAGTTTTCAATTAATATAAAAGGTTGTTCCTTAGCTTCTCAAAATTATAAATATGAAGCGATTCTATAATACATACTACAAGGCTAAGAGCAAAACTTATTTAAAGGAAATTAAGAGAGGCGTTTTTGCAAAACCATATAATTTAGCTAATGTTTTGCTACTTCATATTGGGGTGGGTTTGCTCAAGCTACTTTATATACTAACTGGTATTCAAAATCTGGATTTTGAAGAAGCGCAATACTGGACTTGGTCTAAGCATTTGGATATTTGGTATTATTCCAAACCGCCTATGGTGGCTTATTTAAACTGGTTTAGCACTTGGCTTTTTGGAGTACATGAATGGAGTGTGCGTTTAAATGCCGTGGTTCTTAGTATACTAACCGCGGTTGCAGTCTATTATTTAGCATTAGAGCTATATAAATCAGCGCGCCTAGCTTATTATTCCAGTTTGCTTATTTTATTTTTTCCTGGCTTCGTTTATATTTCCATTTACTTTACAACCGATGCCCCTCTTGTATTGTTTTGGGTATTGAGTCTATTGTTTTTCTGGAAGGCAATAAAAGCAAAGAGTGGAATAAAATATTGGTTGTTAACCGCGCTTTTTGTTGGCTTGGGATTGCTATCTAAATATGCGCTTTTATTCTTTTATCCGATATCTTTTTTATACCTGTTGCTCTATCATAGAGAGAAGTTAAAACAATCGGGATATTACTTTTGTGTGATTCTTTCATTGCTTTTTTTTCTTCCATTTGTAATTTGGAATATGAAGCATCAATGGGTTGGATTAGGACATTTAGCGCAGCTGTCAGGTTTTTTTCAATCCTCACATACTTTTACCTTTAAGAAAGTATTAGCTAGACAATCGGAGTTTTTAGGAGGACAGCTTGCATTTAATTTGCCCATTTTGTTTTTACTATTCTTTAGGCATAAATACAGAGGAGTTAAGGTTATTTCGCAAGACGCCGATCGCTTTCTACTTTTTCAACTAGTTTTTATATTTCTTGTATTTTTTGGTTTTGCTTTTTTTAAACGAGTTAATATCAATTGGTTATTATTCGCTTATGTTCCAGTTTACATCGTAGCGGCTCGGATTTTTATTAGTCAATCTTTCTTTAAAGGTATAGGCCTATGCTTTTCAGTTTTGGCCATTCTTTTTGCCTTATTTTTCTTTCAACCTTCCTTAGCACTTTTAGATTCGCCATTTTCCAAAGTAATGTCGGGTAAGGTAGATCCTAATAAGAAACTCCAGGGATGGTCTGATTTAGCGCTAGTTGCCGAAGCTAATCTAGAATTTATAAACGAGGAATCGCCCTTGATTTTTACTGAATCCTACCGTGTGGCTTCGGAACTTTCGTTTTATATGAAAGGAAATCCCGACGTTTACACACTTCCTATTCCAAATAAAAGAAAACATCAATTTGATATTTGGGGTTTACCGAAAAAAGATATTCTTGATTCTGGTGCAGCCATGTTAATTACCACCAATCCTATGAAAGATTATGGCTGGAAATATTCTGCTGAAAATTTAGTGCATAAGGATAGCTTGACATTGTATTATAAAAATCATCCGATTGGAACCTATTACTTTTATCTTCTAAAGGATTTTTATAAAGTAGAGGGAGTCGATGCAATCCTGCAACGGTATTAAGAAATTTTACGTTAATTATATGTGTTAATTTTGAGTGTAGATTGAATCAAAAACTCAAAATCAATTAACTAATCAAAGTTTAGTTATATATTTACCTATGAATTTTATTAATTAACATAATTTACTAACCAATTATTCTTAAAAATGAAAACCTTAAAGTACTTTGCAATGCTTTTTCTCCTAGTTTGTTTTACTGCTTGCAGCAGTGACGACAACAGTAGCAAAAGCTCTAATAATCATTTCACCTATAAAGGTAAAACCTATGAGTTAAAAGCTGGCATAATCGAAAAAGATGGAACGGACTGGAGCGACGATGGTTCTATGGAATATTACCTCACTTTGGTTACTTCTAATCTAAGCTTTGATGCCGACAATGATATCTGGCCAACAGAAAATTTATTTTCTTTAATCAATTTTAATCTGTATTCTAAAAATAAAAATCACCCAAATACAGGAACTTATAAAATTAATGAGGAGTATAATGTGGACTATACTATTGAGGATGCAATGGTTGTGTTAGATATAAATTGGGTAGAAGGCGAGGACGAATTGGTTGGAACTTTTCTTTTTATCACTTCAGGAAATGTCAAGCTTCATAAAACCGGAAATACCTATAAAATGGATTTTGAGTTTACTACCCATACCAATGAGATAATCAAAGGGCACTATGATGGGAAACTGATTGCTTATGATTATGATGAGGGTCAAGCGCGACCAGAAGTAAGAAGCCTATTCCAAAAGAAGCTTCAGTAATATATTGCTATTTATTTAGTTCAAGAATCTTGTAAAAAACGTCTTTGCTCCTAGTTTTAAGCGGAGACGTTTTACACTTTTTTTCTTACTCCAAAACAGAAGTGTTCATATCCAATGCCAATCCGATGTACTGATTGTTATTAAACTCAAACCGTCGATATTTTCCAACCAAGTTTCTGAGTATGTGCCTTTTCTGAAATGGTATTTATACTATTTATAAAAGTTTTGGAAATCGGGAATTTATTAACGAACTCCAATCGCATCTCTTCGAAGATTAAGTTCAGTACTCCTTTTCCTCTATACTGCTTATCTATACAAACAGGGCAATATTGAAAACTGTTTTTCACGCTTATCGCATTGTTTTTAAAGGAAAGTTTTGGAAATCGAAATACCATGAAATTAAATATTTCCCAATGCTCAAAATATTCCCAAGTTCCTGCAAAGGCAAAGGCATAGGCAATGATTAAACCGTTTTCGTTCTCGGCGACAAATACACCATTTTGTTTAAGAGTTTCTTCTATTTGCTCGATAGTAAATGGGGTGGTTACAAATCCACTTTTCTTTTCCTACTCCGTTAGCTTGCCGTATAAATTCTTTTCTTGAAGAGAGAGAATACCTGGAATATTCTTCTTGCTTCCAATCCTTGTTTTTATCATTCTGGTGTTTTTAGAAGTTACAATGAACTGTTATCGAATAGTGTATTTCCTTCCATACACTATCTACTTCGAATTCTGGTTTAAAGATACTCTCATTACTCTCTTTTCTTCCCATATTTATCCATTTTACAACCACAATGGCTACACGTGTAGCCACCAAATAAAGCTTCTTCCCAACTTTTAAGAATTTTTACATTCGGTTGTTCCAGTCCACATTTTGGACAATGGATCCCTTTTAAATTAATTACGAAGTTCTTTTTTTGCTCATGTTTTTATTCTTAATTGCTATTGTCGTTATAAATGGCAACACAAATTACTAAAGCTAAAGTACAAAAAAAAGCCACGAGTTATCGTGGCCTTTTAAATGCATAAACAGTAAAACTAAAAAACATTTAGTATCCAAAAATTTCTTCTAGGCTTAGTCTTTTTACTTCACCTAAGGATTTTAATTGCTCTTCACTTATATTGTCTTCATCGGTGATGATACAGTAAGCGTAAGGTTTCTTTTGAATTAGGTTAGTATGTAAATTATTCAGATCGGCTAATTCTAAATTAGCTAAACGCTCGTAGGTTGTTTTACGAATGTCATAATCCAATCCTAAACGCTCTGCATTTAAATAGCTAAACAGAATAGACGCGTCGTTTATTCTATCGGTCACTAGTTTTTTCTGCATGGCTTCTTTTGCATTTCCAAAAGCACGATTCGACTCTGGGAATTCATCTAACAATTCATGCATAGCTTCAACGGCCAAATCGAATTTGTCGTTTTGTGCTCCTACATAGGCTGTGAAGGAATTTTGTCTGTCCAATCGGCTAGCGGTCATTAATCCAGCATAAGTAGAATAGGCAAGTGCTTTAGACTCTCGAATGGTTTGGAAAACAATACTTCCCATGCCTCCTCCAAAATACTCATTGAATAATCGAATGGTAGGTACATTGTCTGCATTATATCCTCCCGCATTTCTGTAGAAAGTTACTTCTACTTGTACCATGTCGTAATCGGCAAAGTACACTTCGTTATTTTTAATTTCACGTTGCTTAAACACTTTGTTTTTTGGCATTGCGTTTATTTCTCCGTCGATCTCAATCAAAGAAGAAAGTTGCGTAGCTATTTCTTTATTTGTTTTTGGTCCGTAGTAAAGAATTTTAAACTGATAGCTCATCAGCTCTCTTAAGGATGCTAATAGTTTATCAGCAGTTAGGCTGTCTAGCTCTTCATCGGTCAATTCGTAGTTAAACGGATTGTCTGGGCCATATTGTGCATAGCTCAAAAGGCCTCTTTGAATCATTCCTTTGTTTTTCTTGCTGTTTTCTCTAGAGCGTTTTAGTCTAGCTTTATAAGCTTCTAAAGCTGCTTCGTCTGCTTGTGCATTTTCGATTAAATCATGGAATAAGCGGACAGATTCGTCAAAGTTTTCTTGTAATCCGCCAAGACTGATATACGATTCTTCTCCTTCTGTGCTGACGCTGAAGCTAGTTGCAAGAGCATAAAAAGCTTGCGTAATTTCATCGGCAGTTTTGTCTTTAGTGCCAACAAAACGAATGTAACTAGAGGCTATTGGCAACAACTTATTAGCATGGCTTCCTGTGTTAAAGTGATAGTACAAGCTGAATAAGTCGTTATTTTTATTTTGAACACTCAATAGTGGATAATTTCCTAAAATAGATTGATCGATATCCTTATCATAGTCTATCCAAACCGGATCTACTGGCGTTTCGGGAATGCTGTTTACATAGGCTAGGAAATCAGATTCTGCTTCCCGATTTACCTCAACTGCTGTAATTTGTGGTTTTTCTACTTTTACGGTGTTCGGATCTCTTCCTTGTTCTTTATAGACCACCACGTAGTTGTTTTTTAGATATTTCTTTGCGAAATCCATGATGTCCTGCTTGCTAACACTTGTAATTACATCGCTGAAAGCCAGGGTATTTGCCCAGTCCGTTTCTGACGTAAAATGTTCCATTAGCATCGAAGCAGAACGAGTAAAACTGTCGTAGGTGTTTATGTTTGACTTTTTAATATTGTTGCTGATAGAGGTGATGATCTCTTCTGAGAAGTTTCCATTTTTAATGTTCTCTATTTCCTTTAGCAAAAGATCTTTCACCTCCTCTGTACTTTGTCCTTCGGTAGGTGATCCAGATACTAGCAATACGCTATAATCTCTAAGTACATAAGGGAAGGCCGAAGCACCAAGTAATTTTTGTTGCTTAACTAAGTTTAAGTCGATAAGTCCAGCAGAACCATTTGATAAAATATTGCCTACTAACTCTAACATTTGCGCATCTTTTGATGAAGAGCCTGGAAAACGATACCCTATCATTACTCGCTCCGATTCTGGACCTATAACTTTACGTACTATTGGCGTTTCAATTGGCTTCTCGGGCTTAAAAGTATAAGGTTTTAGATCTGTCTTTTTCATATAAGAAAAAGATTGGTCTATTTTTTTTATCAAAGAATTGCTATCAAAATCACCTACCATAATGATTCCCATATTGTTCGGAACGTAATAGGTGTTGTAGTATTTTCTAATCTCTACTAAAGATGGATTTTTTAAATGCTCAATAGTTCCTATGGTAGTTTGCAATCCATAGTTATGATTTTTGAAAAGTTCTTCGAACATCACCTCAAAAACTTTACGTCCGTCGCTATCTAGCGAACGGTTTTTCTCTTCGTAAACCGCTTCTAATTCGGTGTGGAAAATACGAAATACAGGATTCCTAAAACGTTCTGCTTGAACAGCCAAGTATTTGTCTACAGCACTTGCTGGAATATTTTCGGTATAAACTGTTTGCTCGAAGGAAGTGAATGCGTTAGTTCCGCGTGCTCCCATTGCCGACATAAGTTTGTCGTATTCGTTTGCAATGGCAAACTTTGCTGCTTCGTTGGACACCCGGTCTATTTCACTATAAATTTCTTTTCGTTTTTCTTCGTCGGTTGTTTGGTTATACTCTTCATACAACGCTTCGATTTGGTCCAATAAGGGTTTTTCTTTTTCATAGTCGAGCGTTCCAAATTTGTCCGTTCCTTTAAAAAGCATGTGTTCAAGGTAGTGTGCAAGTCCAGTGTGAGTAGCTGGATCGGTTTTTGCACCAGCTTTTACAGCTATATAAGTTTGAATGTTCGGTTCCTTATGGTTTTCTGCCAAAATAACGGTTAGTCCGTTGTTTAAAGTATAATAACGCGCACCAGTTGGATCGTTTTCGACATACTGATAAGTGTAACCATCTTGCTTTCCTGTTTTCCATGTATACTTTTTCTGTGCTATTGCAGAAATAGTAAGAACGAAACTTAAAGCAAGAGAAATCGTTAGTCTAGAGAATAATTTCATACTAAGTTCTTTGAATTTGATTAATAGTGTTTAAAAATAAGTAAAATTTAAGAGGAAGACTAAGTCAAGATTGCTTTTAAATGCCAAGTTTCTGGGTCTATCAATAATTGAGTTGTCGAGTTTGCATAGATGATTTTATTTCACGTATTAATTCATCTGCGTTTTCCGAACTAACTATATATTTTTTATTGGTGGTTGTAATTCGTATCATTTTCTTTCTGTCTTTGACAAAACTGCTAGAGCCATCCATCGTTTTTCCTATAAAACCAAAGAATCCTTTACTTCCATAGGTCATAGTCAGATTAGAAAAGCACAATCTACTCACCTCAAGTATAGAAGATTTTGGAATATGGATTTGTCCTATGTTTTTCTTTAGAATAATGGCATCTTTTTCAAGAAGTATCTTATTTAATGAGTTAGAATAGAAGTATATAAGTGTGCCTAAAATTAAAGCGATTAAGATTATTGCTCCAATTAAACTAAATTTTCTACCTATTGTAATTAAAGAAAATAGAATCATTACCATAATAAGCAGCGAGCTTGAGGTGGCAATTTTAACAAACACAGAGCTTTTGCTTAAATAGGATTTCATCTTGATGATTGAATTTTTTATAATATTGTATCTTGCTCCTTAACAACACAGAAACTACACAGAGTCTATAATTTATCCCTTAGAAAACAGTGCATCAAAGAATGGTGTTTTTTTGAGGATAAAAGGATCTGCCCATTTAATTTTTTCTTTTATTTCAATAAATCCAAAATATTTAAAAAAGGTTCTGAAAGTGCGTGAAATATAGCAATAATAAGATGTTTTTTCATCTCCCATTAGCAACATCGGGAGTGCTTTGAAATATAACGCTGCATAAAACTCTGCATTTTGCTCTTTATCTCCATATTTTTTTAAAAGATAAAAACTATATCCTGGGTTTACCTTCCCAATATCTTCAGAATCATAACCATCACCATACGCCCAATTGAACTTGTAAATCAATGTATAAATCAATTCATTTAAGATAGCGTTGCCATCTTCGGCGAGTTTTTCACCTTTTTTGGTCAGACTTAATTTATCGTTTCTTTTTTTAGCTAAACTGCTAATTTGAAGTAGGATTCTTGTAAGACTCAAGTTATAAACATCGCCTTCTTTAACAAATTTGCTAATGCCTTCTTCAATCCATTCGTCTTTTATGTATCCTAACGCATAAATTTCCTTGGCTAGTGCTGGTCTTAATGCTCCAGTTTTGGTTAGTTCTATATGCTTTCCACCTTTCATCTTATCGATTAGATAGCGGACTTGCATTAAAATCGGACATTGTTCTAATTCTTTTTCAGATAATTTTCGAATCCCAAGTGGTGTTTTCGAGTTTGGAAATCGATGTTGTAATGTGGCCATTTCTTCGGGCGATAATCCATCAAAATCATCTATAGGCTTACTATTATGAGCTATCATTCGTTTATTTAGCTCTTTTTGAAGCTCCTCCATATTATCAAATCCGTCTAAGTTATTTAAGTCAATCATAGAGAAATATTTTTGGTTCTGCTGATACTGATAATTGAAAGGGAAAGGTAATTATTTTTTTGTTGAAAGCAGTGTTATGTGTTCAATTGATAAGCAATAGGTATCGTTGGTTTTTTGTGTGAATTTATAAAATAGGATTTTAATGATAAAGTCATTGAAATCATCGCTAAATATTTGAACTTTGTTTTGTTAGATAAAACATGAAACATGAATGATTCAAAACGAATTACCTTTGGAATAGTAGGTTATGGAAATTTAGGAAAAGGAGTGGCATTGGCTGCTACACAAAATCCTGACATGGAATTAGTAGGTATTTTTACACGAAGATTGGCTAATTCTTTGCAGGCAGATTTTCCTGTATATCCTTTAGAGGATTTAATAAAGTTTAAAAATAAACTAGATATTGTCATTCTCTGTGGGGGTTCTTTGCAAGATTTACCTGTTCAAGTACTGGAAGTAGCAAAGCACTTTAACACTGTCGATAGTTTTGATACGCATGCTAAGATTCCTGAGTATTTTGAAAAAGTGAATGCAATTAATTTAAAGTATAACACCTTATCTTTAATCTCTACAGGTTGGGATCCAGGTTTATTCTCTATGGCCAGATTGCTGGGAATATCGGTACTTCCAGAAGGAGAAGACTATACGTTTTGGGGAAAAGGCTTAAGTCAAGGACATAGCGATGCGTTACGAAAAGTAGAAGGAGTAAAACATGGTGTTCAATATACAGTGCCTATGGAAAGTGCCTTAGAAAAAGTACGGGCAGGAGAAAAGCCAGTTTTTACTGCTTCTGAAAAGCATGAGAGAATATGCTATGTTGTGCCTAAAAAAGGAGTGGATTTAAAGAAAATAGAACGGACTATCAAAACTATGCCACACTATTTTGAGGAGTATCATACCAAAGTGATTTTTATTGATGAAGCTACCTTCAAAACAGAACATCAAAAAATGCCACACGGCGGAACGGTTATTAGAACGGGTAGAAGTGCTGTAGGAGAAATTCAAAAATTAGAATTCTCTTTAGAACTTGAAAGCAATCCAAATTTTACTTCCAGTGTTTTATTAGCCTTTGCAAGAGCTACAGCAAAACTTGCTAAGGAAGGGCATATCGGAACAAAAACGGTATTCGATATTCCTTTAGGTTATTTATCGCCTCAAAGCCCCGAAGAGTTAAGAAGAAAATTATTGTAATGGATTTATGCAGACAAAAATAAATGTGTCATTTCTAGAAAGTGTGTTTTAAAAGAAAGGATTTAATAGCATTTATCTATTGCCCAGGCTTACTGCTGGAATCTGATAGTTGTTTTTAAATCCTTCTTTACTTTTTCGAAAATCATTAATGCTTTTCATCACATAGCATTTATCATTACAATAATATCCTCTCCATACCTGGTTGTTTTTTGTTCGCCAAAACCTCTTATTTGTAGCAATTCTTCTGGTGATTTTGGTCTCGCCTTAGCAATGCTCATCAGTTCTGAGTTGTGGCAAATCATAAAGGCTGGAATATTTAACTGATCTGCTTTATCTCTACGCCAGGCTTTTAAGTAGTTATACACCTCTTTGTCCGAAGCAGATAACTCATCTTCTGAGGTGACGCTAAACTTTGAGCTTGAACTTGAAGGTTTTGCTTCATAAATGGTTAGAATTGACCAATAATTTGGATCTGCTTCTACAAAGGCCGTCTGCATTCGCTTTAGCTTTTTATTGCTTAAAAACTCACTTAGATTATCCAGGTCGATTTGCTGGTGTTCTTGCGATATTCTTATTTTAAATACTTGTGCTTTCATGAATTCTTAGGTTAAAATAAATTCGAATACTATGATTCTTCTATTTTTAAACTGAAATATTCTTAATTAATAACATCCCTCTAAGTGCGAACTTAGAGGGATGTTTATGATTACTTTCCTCCTAACAGAAGGACTTCATTGCAAACCACCTCAGTGAAATAACGCTTATTTCCGTCTTTGTCTTCCCAAGTGCGTGTGGTTAGTCTCCCGTTCACTCCGATCTCTTTGCCTTTAGTGACATAGTTCTCGATAATCTCTGCGGTCTTGTTCCAGGCAACTACATTGTGCCATTCTGTTTGAGTGACGCGCTCGCCTTCCTTGTTGCGATAACTTTCGTTGGTGGCAAGTCTTAACTTCACTAATTTGCTCCCTGATTCTAAGTTTTGTACTTCTGGATCGTTTCCTACGTGCCCAATCAATTGTACGCTGTTTCTTAAATTGCTCATGGTTTTAATTATTTATTGGTTTAACAATTGAGTCTATCAATCTATCCGATCGACAATACAAAGGAGGGAATAAGAAAGGAAGATAGTCGGTGGTTAATCGTTTGTAGTCGATTATAGTCGACTGTAAATGCGTAAAAATGGATTTAGTGCTGATAGTCAGTCGGTTGTGTTTTGAGTGGAAATGCAGAGTAATAGTTTTTTTTCTTGCTATTATATAACTATTGAATAAAAGTCCGTTTATTTTTCAGAAAAAGTAAAAGGGTAACACTAATTTTTTCTTGTTTAGTCGAGCAATCAAGTAATTATCCACATTAGTTTTTAAGCTCATGTTTATCAATCTTAATTGTTTCCGTTGGCTCCATCAAGTTGATTTTTAAATTTAAGTAGCGCTCTATTACTTGTAATAACTGAAAGAGAACCGATTTAGCTTCAAAGTCTTGGTAAGTTTTAGGTAGTTCTACTTGTTTGAAGTTGTCTTTTAAAACATGAAGTTCTTTTAAAAAAGCCCTAGCTGTGTCGTCTGTGTGAACTGCTTCGCCTAACTTATCTATAAATACAGCAAGTTTGCTATTCACCTTCTCTTTTTCAGGTAATTCATCTATAAGAATTAGCATCTCTCGTAAGAGCTGAAATTGCTGTTGACGCATTCGGAAATATTCTGAATAGGAATGGTTTGTACCGGCTATCTGATTTTCTCTATCTCTTTTTGCTAATTCATTTGCTTCCTCAAAAAGTTTCTCCAACTCATTAATTTCACTTCTTTGCCAATTCATATCTTCTTTTCTTATCAGCTTTGATAGTTGTCGAAAAATTATCAGAAAACGAACTTCTACTGACTTCTTTAAATTCTCCAGTTTTTTATCTAAGCTTGGCATATATAGGTTTACTATAAATCCGGTGCCAATTCCTATGATAATAAGATATAGTTGATTGGAAATAAAATCTAAATTGAAATTCTTAAAGAGGTAGATGTTTAGCGTAATTACAGTGCTAGTGAAAATACCTGTTTCAATTTTAAAAAATATAGTAGTTGGGATAAACACCATCAACAAAACGGAGAGCACAACTGCAGAATAGCCAAATACTTCAAAAAATGCAGCAGAAAAAACAATGGCTAATAAGCAAGTTAAAAATCGATCGGCAGCTGTTCGAAGAGATCTTTTTCTAGAGGGTTGAATACATAACATAGCTAATATTCCTGCAGTGGCAACGTTGCTAACTCCTAAAGATTGGGCTATAGCCATTGATAAAGGAGTAGCAATAGCAGTTTTGAGCGTACGATAGCCGATTTTTTGTCTTACTTTATTAGTGAAGCGGTATAAATGATAGGTTAAATTCAACTTTTAGATTTATTAAATTTGAATGAATTAAGTTACTGAAATTCGCTTGATTTGAAGCTAAAATAACCTAGTAAAATATCTTTGCAATTAGTTAGTGACTAGAAAGTATAGCACATAGTTAAAGAGTAATGGAGTTGTTCGAAAAGTTGTATTTTTCTATGGTATTGATTAGAATATTAGTTAAAATCATAATAACCTGAGTGTTGTTTAATTGCTGATTTCTTATCTTTAAGTATAAAAATATTCTAGCCATGACAAATTCTGATAGATTCAAATTTCCTAAAAGGGTCGTGTTTGGCATCACTATTTTATATTTAGTGTTGATTCTTCTTACCTATTTATTACTTCATAAAGAGCCTATAGAGTTATGTGCAAAGCGCATGATGAGTGCTCAAGTAGTTGCATTGTTATTTCAATGTGTGTTGAATTATGTAAACTATCGATCGAAAGATAAAATAATCATACTTGCTACTTTGTTTGTAAGTGCAGCAATAATGGCGGGAGCGATTGTAGCTTTTATGAATTTGCCGTTTTTATGCGAATACTATTCCTATTAAAAATAAACATCAAGAACTTTCACTAAATAACTCAAGTTTCGTGCTTTATCTAAACATCTTATTTACTGCTGGTTACAAAATTTAGGGGCTGGTTTAAAAATGACGAAACCTCACTGTAAAGCCTTGATAATATGAAAGTTGGGTTAATTCCCGCTATCTTCAATCAATAAATCTAAAACTTTTAAAATGCTGGATTCAAGTCGCAAATGCCACTTTGTTTATCAACTACTCTTCAGAATATTTGTTTAAAATAATCAATGTGTTGCTTTCGTAAACATGGAACATTACTTGATATAAAAAACAATCGGGTAAAGAATCTAAAAAATCATTCACCTGTTCTTCGGTAAGATCGATTCCAGTATTGAACAGCACAAAACCATTTAGCTTTACCACTTTCTTCATAGCATCCCAAAATTCTGGCTTATAAAACTTCTCTGGGACAAGTAAGTCGATAAAAATATCGATTATAACAAGATCAAAAGAATCTTTTGTCTCGACAATATAGTGATAAGCATCTGCTTTTAAAATGTTTAATTTTTCAGACTCAACAATTCCAAACTCTTTTGCAGCGATATCGATTAGCATCGGATCCAATTCTATTGCAGTGACAGGTGCATGACAGTTATATCGATTTTTAAGTGAGCCAATAATACAACCGCCACCCATTCCTAAGAGCAATACAGAATTTACATTCTCGAGAGGAATATTATCCAATCCATAGTTTAAAACATCTTCTAAGGAACCATAAGAGTAGTTTGTGTGTTCTGTATCTAAGATTTTCTTTCCGTTCTCCCACTTAACTTTCAACAACCCATTTATAGATGAGTTGTATTCACGGACAGAAGACGAAGATTTATTCTGTGTTTTTTCTGATTTATTTTTCAATTGCTTCTAATAAAGTAAATAAAAGAGTTGTTTTTTATGATTGCAAATATACGAATTGGAGATACAAAAAAATAGTTCAGGACAAAATGAAGACTATGGATAAAGTTCCTCTTCTATTTGATAAAGAAAAACTTCATCAAATCGTTCAAAATATGGCTCGCCCATTTTCATGTTCTTATTGAAAAGTTCCAAAGCGTTTTGAAGATGATAAGTTGCTTTTTCGTTGTTGCCAAGTTTTTTGTAAAGTTTGCCCAACTGAAAATGTGCTTCTGTAAAAGTATCATAAACAGCTAATTGCTCCTCAAAGAAAGAAATAGCTTTTTCATATGCTCCGAGTTCTGTATAACATCTTCCTAAGTAAAAATAAGCAAGATGATTGTCCAGTGGATCAAAACCCTGTCGTTGGTCTTCTTCTAATATCCATTGAAATAGTTCTATAGCTTCTTGGTATTTTTCCAACCTGTAAAGTGCTTGAGCTTTAAGCAATAAGCAGGGCTCTCCATGACAGCCAAGCATTTTATTTGTAGTTTCTGGAAGTGTATCGAATATTAAATCGACATCGCGAATCGTGCCATGATAATCTCGATAAAAATATAACAAAGACCACGCGCGATATTGAAGCGAAAAAGTGGTGCCTTCGGCTAAATCTCGTTCTACAGCATCGTTAAGAATTCGCATGGCTTCGATATGTTCGCCAGTTTTTTTATAAGAATAGGATAAGCGTTCTCTGTAGTTGATATTATCTGGATTATAAACAAGAGAAGAATCTCTGTAAATTCGATGTGATTCGGAAGACTGGTAATAATTTGAAGATAAATCAAAATAATATTTTGAAAGAGAATCTCGCTCTTTTTGCGTCAGGTCAGCATGTGTGTCTGTTTTCTTCTCTGAGCGAGTACAGCTAAAGAAAAGAGGGAGTAATAATAAAAGAGTATAAATTCTTAAGGACATAAATCAGTGATTTTACCGTTTTCAATTTTGAACATCATAAACGCATGAATACTTGGTTCGGAGGGGTTATCAGAAGTTTCTGGCCAGTTGTCTAATTTTAAAACTTCGTCTATTAAATGGTGCACTAGAGCGGCATTAAATGCTGTGGATTGGAAATTAAAATCCATTTGTTCCAAACCGATTTGCCCCAACTTTCCTTTGCAATTAACCAAAAAATGTATTGTGATATATCCATCCTCTTGCATTCCTATCGGCGCATTTTCATTGACTTTTTTTAAGACAAAATCGTTGCCATCTACATATTTGAAGTCTGGATTAAAATTATAATATTCGATTGGACGTAAAGTATTACAAGTTTTAAAAGATTTAATCGGAGAGAAATTATTTTTTTCCGGACTATAGCTTTCTGTAATTTCTTCAAGCTTATCAAAGTAATAAATGTTGAAGGAGTTTTCTGTTAAATTGGTGATTTGATAGGTTTTTTGAAGATTTCCTTCGAGTTGTAAATAGGAGAAGAAGAACTTTCCATTGCGTTCTAGAAGTTGGTATTCTTCCGAAAATTCTTCGGTCAGTAAATGTTGCTCGTTGTAAAAGTACGAGTATCTTGTAGTAAGAATTTCTTCAGAAAAATGAAGGGTTCGGATAATTTTTAAATCTCGATTGGGAGTTTGAACTTTCTTTATTTCTGCAGAATAAGATTGTTTGGTCAAAGTTTTTAAAACTTGTTCTCGTGTCCAAAGCGGCGTCTGCTTAGCCTTGAAATAATGAAATTCATATTGGGCAGAGTATTCAGGGATTAGAGTGGTTACTTTTAGTAAATTATTGTTTTTTACTATCTTATATTCTAATTCGTCTGTTTCTAAACTATCTTTCGATAGGATATACATCGATTCCAGATTGACTGCTGGTCTTTCTTCTATCCATGAATTAATCCAAACGGAATCTTGTTTTATTTCCAAAAAAGAAGGATTGGGAGAAGCATAATCATACCCGAAGTTATTCATCACATAATGACCAAAATCACTTATGTATAGGGTGTCATCGAATAAATCAGTAGGTTTTTCTGTACAACTAATAATCAGAATAAAAACCAATAAAAACACCTTCTTTATTATATTTTTTCTTCTCATCTGCATTATTTTTGTAAAGATATCAGAATTATTTTCATAGGAATGATAATTATTATATTTGAGTCTCTACTATTTCCGATATTTATAACATAAAATCATAAGTATTATTTTTTGCATATATTATTCTATTTCGACTTTTCTGACCAGTAGTAAAATATATTGTTGCCTTTTATTATACTGTGATGGAACTTCATAAAAATCGACCAGAGTTTAAATGCGATGGCGCCTGTTATTTTAACAAGTAATTAGCAAAAGAATTACAACAGGAAAGCAAGAGTTCATTAATAAAAAGTGCTGTAAAACAAGCTGTTCAACTTGTTATTAATCATAAAATATTCTCTTGAGTTCAATTTCCAATTGCTAGAGAATACTGCTTCTGTAAAAACGTTTTTACAGAAAAAACTTCACACTTTTTCTAGTGTTTTTGATTTCCTAGATGCTACTCAATAAGGTTAGAAATTACATTATAACGAATTTATTTCACTGCTTTATTTTTATGGAATGAGTAGGTAGAAATCATACTTTCACTTCTTTCCATTTGATGAGATGTAGGGTGATACCTTTATTTTATTCTAATTTTTATCGAAAATACATATCACGTAGAAGCAGTAAAAACCTTAAGTGAATTGTCCAAAAATAATACAAGAGCTAAAAAACTTTGGCAAGAATATAAAGGTAATATCGAATATTAATCGGAGTGTTCTAAACTTAAAAAATAAGTGCTTGCTTCAGTTTTGAGGCAGCTACTTAAAACAATTAAAACAAAGGATTATTTTAAATAACACATAACCAACCTTGTCTCAAGCCAATATGCTATAATCTTAAAGCCATGAAGCATTAGAAATCCTTAGTTTTCAATTACAATCTATGATATTTCAGTCCCCAGCTTTCCATATCAGCATTGGCAAAGTCTAACTTATATTTTTCTGGAATGCCAGACTCTTCTAACATAGAACCCACTTCAATTGATGGGAAAAGCTCTTCGTAGGTTATCATCTCGTTTAACGATATGCGTCTGTAGATATGCGAACGTGTTAGGTTTTTGGTTTCATCTAATCCACAAGCACCTAATAACTCAACATAGTTTTTAATAGTTTGCTCATGATAATTTGCAACGCGTATTTTCTTATCTTTTACTACAAGTCCAACAGTTAATTTAGGGTCTTGTGTAGTAATTCCAGTTGGACATCTGTTTGTATTACATAATAAAGCTTGAATACATCCTAAAGCCAATTTCATTGCCCGTGCCTGATAACAAGCATCGGCCCCGAGTGCCATGGCTCTAGCAACGTGAAAAGCTGAGGTGATTTTTCCAGCAGCGATAAGTTTAATATGTTGACGAATATCTAATCCATTCAAAATATTATGGACAAAGTCTAAACCATCGATCAGAGGTGCACCTACGTAATTGCTGAACTCTGGAGGCGCAGCTCCTGTACCTCCTTCGCCACCATCTACTGCAATAAAGTCTGGGTAAATATCTAAATGCATCATCGCTTTACAAACAGCTATAAACTCGCTCTTATGACCAATACATAGTTTGAAACCAACAGGTTTTCCACCAGACAAATCTCGGAGTTTCTTGATGAATTGTACCATTTCTAAGGGCGTATCAAATGCCGAGTGATAGGGAGGGGAAGCTACTAAAGTATGAGGTTCAATATGTCGAATTCTTGCAATTTCTTCTGAGTTTTTTGAAGCAGGCAATATTTCTCCATGTCCAGGTTTTGCACCTTGTGATATTTTTAATTCAATCATCTTCACGTTTGGATGTTTTGCCTTTTCAGCAAATAATTCAGGATTAAAGTTTCCTTTTTCATCTCGGCAACCAAAATAACCTGTTCCGATTTGCCAGATTAAGTCGCCTCCATGTATTAAATGATAATCGCTTAATCCACCTTCGCCAGTATTGTGCGCAAAATTTCCAATTTTAGCTCCAGCATTTAATGCCTCCACCGCATTGGCACTAATAGAGCCAAAACTCATGGCAGAAACATTTAAAATACTAGCAGAGTAGGGATGTTTACAATCTTTGTTTCCAATTATAACACGTGGGTCGTGGTTTAACGTATCGAAAGCTTTCGGCGCAATAGAGTGGCTCATCCATTCATAGCCCTCGGCATACACATCGAACTGCGTTCCAAAAGGGATGGTGTCGCGCACCTTCTTTGCACGTTGATATACCGTAGATCGATCGACTCGATGGAACGGACGTCCATCGATATCAGACTCAATAAAATATTGGTACATTTTAGGTCTAAGCTCTTCCAAAACATAACGCAAACGACCAAGTAAAGGATATATTCGTCGGATGGTATGACGCGTTTGTACCATGTCTATGTAGCCCATTATAGTGAATATCAATACAATTCCTGTGGCTACAAACCAGTTTTTATCGAGGTATAAAGCAAGAGCAAGGGTAATAATTAATAGAACACTGCTTATGATTACAAATTGTTTTCGCATGGTATTACACTTTTAAGTTAAAAACGTTTCGCACGCATTTTTTACAAAGCCACTTATTAAAATAGGGATTGTAAGGAACTTTTGTATTCTGTAAAGTCTTGCGTTATAAAAACATAAACACTAGTTTCGATAATGGCTTTGTTTACAGGTTGTTACAGTGTTTTAATAATAAAGGTCAAGACTTGTGTTATACAGGCAAAAGTTGGAAGCTTACATAACTAAATATAATAAGTTTATTTATCATAATTTATATTTTATGAAACTTTAAGCCCCAGCTTTCCATATCTGCATTTGCAAAATCTAATTTATATTTTTCTGGAATACCTGATTCCTCTAACATAGAGCCTAATTCAATTGATGGGAATAGCTCTTCGTAGGTTATCATCTCGTTTAACGAAATACGTCTGTAAATATGCGATCGTGTAAGGTTCTTAGTTTCATCTAAACCACAGGCACCCAATAACTCTGCATAGTTCTTTAGAGTTTGTTCGTGGTAATTCGCAACGCGTATTTTCTTATCCTCCACTACAAGCCCTATAGTTAATTTAGGGTCTTGAGTTGTGATTCCTGTAGGGCATCGGTTGGTGTTGCACAATAGAGCTTGAACACAGCCTAAAGCTAACATCATAGCACGTGCTTGATAACAAGCATCTGCTCCTATAGCCATAGCTCTAGCCACATGGAAAGCTGAGGTTATTTTTCCGGATGCAATAAGTTTGATATGCTTACGGATATCTAAACCATTCAAAATGTTATGAACAAAATCTAACCCATCTATTAAAGGTGCACCAACGTAATTACTGAACTCTGGCGGCGCTGCTCCTGTTCCACCTTCTCCACCATCTACGGATATATAATCTGGGTAGATATCAAGATGTATCATGGCCTTACAAATAGCAATAAACTCACTTTTATGGCCTATACATAGTTTAAAGCCAACGGGCTTTCCACTAGATAAATCGCGTAGTTCTTTTATAAACTTCACCATTTCTAATGGCGTATCAAAAGCCGAGTGGTAGGGTGGTGAAGCTACTAGCGTATGTGGTTCAATATGTCGGATTCTTGCAATTTCTTCTGAGTTTTTTGAAGCTGGTAAGATTCCACCATGTCCAGGTTTTGCACCTTGTGATATCTTTAATTCGATCATTTTTACGTTTGGATGCTTCGCATTTTCAGCAAATA
>DATGSX010000105.1:0-20321 GCA_035302145.1 Flavobacteriaceae bacterium
GAGGAAAACTTACTCAAAGAAATAAACAAAATATTCCCTGAAGAACGCTATGAAGTATCGATAACTGGAAAAGCTTACATCTTTCAAAAAGGAACAACGTATTTGGTAAACAACTTAATCCTTTCTTTAGCCTTAGCAGTATTCCTAATCTCTCTTATTATGGTATGGATGTTCCGAAGCTTTAAGATGATTATGGTTTCGCTTATTCCAAACTTATTACCCTTGATTGTCACTGCCGGATTAATGGGTTATTTCGGAGTACCGATTAAACCATCGACCATTCTAGTGTTTAGTATAGCCTTTGGAATTTCGGTGGACGATGCTATACATTATTTAGCACGTTATAGGCAAGAGCTGGTTTCAAGCAATTGGAAGATCAAAAAATCGGTATATGCGGCTATTAGAGAGACAGGAATAAGTATGCTATATACTTCAATCGTATTATTACTTGGATTCTCGGTATTTACCCTTTCTAGTTTTGGTGGAACCGTAGCCTTAGGAATATTGGTTTCTATAACCCTATTCTTTGCCACTTTATCGAATCTACTATTCCTACCATCCTTATTGGTATCTTTAGACAAAAGTGTGTCCAATAAAAAAACATTTAAAAAGTTGGCATTAAAACTATTCCCTGATAAAGAGGAGGATAGTTCGCAAGATACAGACTTGTAAACTTGTGGATAACTGCCCTATAAAGTATCTTTACACCCATTAAAATAACAGATTTATGCAGCATATTGAAATTAAAGAATTATTACAGATGGAGCCTTCACTTCATCCCGTAAACGTTAAAGGCTGGGTTCGTTCTTTTAGAAGTAATCGCTTTATCGCACTTAACGATGGGAGCACTATTAATAACATCCAGTGCGTGATAGATTTCGAATCCCTCGATAAAGAAATATTAGATAGAATCACTATAGGCTCTGCCTTGCATATTTCAGGAATATTAAAAGAAAGTCAAGGACGTGGACAAGCTGTAGAAATCGAAGTAAATGAAGTAAATATCCTCGGTGATGCAGAAAGCGAAGAGGTTAAAAAAACTATTTTGTCACCAAAAAGACATAGTTTAGAAACCTTACGCGAACAAGCACATTTACGTGTACGAACAAATACCATAGCATCGGTGATGCGTGTCCGTTCTGCTCTATCGTTTGCAATACATAAATATTTCCAAGACAACGGATTTTTTCATATGCACTCACCAATCCTAACATCAAGTGATGCAGAAGGAGCAGGTGAAATGTTTCAAGTAACCAACATGGATCTTGAAAACACCCCTAAGAAAGAAGATGGTAAAGTAGATTATTCTAAAGACTTCTTCGGAAAAATGGCAAACTTAACCGTTAGTGGGCAGTTAGAAGCAGAAACCTACGCAATGGGACTAGGTAAAGTATATACTTTTGGACCTACATTCCGTGCAGAAAATTCCAATACTACAAGGCACTTGGCAGAGTTCTGGATGGTAGAACCTGAAATGGCATTCTACGATTTAGATAACAACATGGATCTTGCCGAAGACTTTATAAAATACGTTATTGAATATGCACTAGAACACTGTGCTGATGATCTAGCTTTTCTAGAAGAAAGATTAACTAGAGAAGAGCAAAGTAAACCTAAAGCAGAGCGAAGTGGCATGCTTTTACGAGACAAACTAAAGTTCGTACTAGAAAACACCTTTAAGCGCGTTAGCTACACCGAAGCAATAGATATACTTAAAGACTCTAGACCAAATAAAAGAGGACAGTTCAATTACCCAGTCAATGAATGGGGTGTAGATTTACAAAGTGAGCATGAGCGTTACTTGGTAGAAAAACACTTTAAAAAGCCAGTAATCCTATTTGACTATCCGGCCGATATTAAGGCATTTTACATGCGTCTAAACGAAGACGGTAAAACCGTTCGAGCAATGGACGTTCTTTTCCCAGGAATCGGTGAAATCGTTGGTGGATCGCAAAGAGAAGAACGCTACGACGTATTACTTGATAAAGTAAGAAACATGGGAATAAACGAAGAGGATATTTGGTGGTACTTAGACATCCGTAAATTTGGTTCGGTTACCCATAGTGGATTTGGACTTGGATTTGAGCGCTTGGTACTATTCGTTACAGGAATGACCAATATTCGTGATGTAATACCATTCCCACGTTATCCAAAGCATTTAGAGTTCTAAATAATAGGTTAAAAAACATCTATACAAAACTATCTTCTTGTCTATAGGAGATAGTTTTGTTAGTTTTAGAGAACTCTTATTTTTATTGCTATGCTTAAACAAGAACTTCGATTAAAACTTTCGCAAAAGCTATCTCCACAGCAGATACAGCTTATGAAGCTAATTCAGCTTCCAACTTTGGCATTTGAGCAACGTGTTCAGCAAGAGCTAGAGGAAAACCCCTTATTGGAAAGTGGAAAAGAAAAAGAGCAAATCGAAGAAGACTTGGCCAATGAATATGAAGATGATGGTACAGAAGTAATCGAAACAGACATTAATGTAGATGACTACTTAAGCGACGATGAAACTCCTAGCTACAAACTATCTAGCAATAACTACTCACCCGATGATGAGGAAAAACAAATCCCCTATGCATCTGGGCAGTCGTTTACGCAATACCTATTAACCCAATTAAGAACTTATCGTCTAGATGATGAAGAGTATGCTATAGCAGAATTTCTAGTCGGAAGCATAGACGGAAGTGGCTATCTTCGTCGAGATTTAGAAGACATTTTAGACGATTTAGCTTTTACTCAAAATATTTATACGGAACTCCCTACAATCGAAAGAATATTAGAAACTGTTCAAACCTTAGACCCTGCAGGTGTAGGCGCAAGAGACTTAAGAGAATCCCTGTTATTACAACTAGATCGAAAAGAAAAAACTGACTCTGTTCAATTAGCAACTACCATATTAAAAAAGCACTTCGACGCTTTTTCTAAAAAGCATTATTCGCAGTTAAAAAGAACTTTAAAAATAGACACCGATACGCTTCGGAAAGGCGTACAAGAAATAGAGCAACTAAATCCTAAACCAGGAGGCTCTTATTCTGGTAATACTCGCATTATAGAACATGTTATCCCTGACTTCACCATTAGAATTGAAGATGGTGAATTGGATTTAACACTCAACGGCAGAAATGCCCCAGACCTACATGTTTCCAATGAGTACGCCAACATACTAAAAGGCTATAAGGAAAGTGAAAAACCAACCAAAGAACAAAAGGAAGCAGTACAGTTTGTAAAACAAAAACTAGATGGCGCTAAATGGTTTATTGAAGCCATTCAGCAAAGACAGCAAACCCTAATGCTAACCATGACAGCCATTATGGAGTACCAAAGGGATTATTTTTTAAGCGGTGATGAAAGACAGCTTAAACCAATGATTTTAAAAGATATCGCAGAACGAATAAACATGGATATCTCTACAGTATCTAGAGTAGCTAATAGCAAATATGTAGATACACCCTATGGTACAAAACTTATAAAAGAGTTCTTTAGTGAATCTATGACAAATGTAGACGGCGAAGAAGTATCGACCATAGAGATTAAAGATATTCTACAAAGCATTATCGATAAAGAGGACAAGTCTAAACCTCACACCGATGAGGTGTTAGCATCACTTTTAAAGGATAAAGGTTATCCTATCGCAAGAAGAACCGTGGCAAAGTATAGAAAACAACTAGATCTTCCTGTAGCACGATTAAGAAAAGAATTGTAAGCCTATGGGAATCTTATTGCGGATAGGATCCTATATCTTGCATCCATTATTTATCCCAATAATAGGTTGGCTATTATATATAGGAATTCAGCCAGTCCAATCTTGGAGTATCATTATACAGCATACCTATAAGGATATGCTTTTATTTACTTTAGTTATCCCAGCATTGTTTTGGATTTATCTAAAACTTAGAAAAAAAATAAGTCACTGGGACGTAACAAACGTAAAGCAACGAATGATACCTTTATTACTCTACGCTTTATGTTTAATCGCGTTGTTAGCATTTGGAAAATTAGACTATACCATACCTTTAAAAGCTTTTATTTACGGTACGCTATCTTCGGTATTAACCGCTTGGCTACTGGTATTCTTCAAAATAAAGGCAAGTTTACACCAAATGGCAACAAGCGCTTTATTAATTTTTTGTATCTGCTTAAGCATATACTTTAAAATTAATCTATTGCTTTATATAGCAGTATTAATTCTTGCCAATGGCTGGGTTGCAAGTTCAAGATTATATTTAAAAAGACACAGTCCTACAGAACTGTTATTAGGTTTTATAATAGGTGCCATTCCACAGTTTTACTTAGTATCGTATTGGCTATAGAATGTAAAAGATAAATCCAAATTGTAAAGGTCGCAATTCTAATAAACTTCCATCGGTAGTATAGACGTCCTGCTTAAACAAATTATTCAAATCATATTTAGCAAAGAAGTTTATTTTGTTATATCCAAAGCTCAAGCTTGCACTCCAGCGCCATTTTTCTAAATCATTTATATTGGTAATCACCACCTTATTGCCTTCTTGTTTGAACATGGACTGCGACCAATATATATAACCTGCTGTAACACCCATATAAACGCGCCAGAACTGATATTTCTCTGCAGTGGATGTTCGCCATCGAAACTGAACAGGGAGCTCTATAATATAGGTCCCTAATCGATTAGTACTATATTTCACAGGACCTTCTTTCCCAAGTATTCTATAAATCAATTCGGAATTATTCCCTTTACCTATAAACAAATTTTGTCCATAACGATTAAAGTTTAATCCTACTCCAGCTGCCAGTGCAATATTCCGATTTTTGTTTAATGGATAGTCTCTCAAAAAACCAAATTGTAGAGAGCCAGAGAGTCCACGCAAACGCGTATCGGTGGGAAGTTTACTCAACATAGAATAGGAAAATCCTGCATAGAATTGATCTTCTCTATACTTATTATCTATAGAAGAGTCGATGGTATCCAATTGCGAAAATGCATTATAAGGAAGCCATGTAAATAAAATAAAAAATAGTACAACCCTAGTCATAGGATAAAGATAAGAGTAATTATAGAGTTGTAATATAAAAAGCGCCTATTAAAAAATAGACGCTTTTCTTTATAATAAAATATTATTTTATAAAATTTAGTTTAGCTCCGTACCAGGTGACGTTATATATATGATTTTAAGCATATTTAGCTCTCTTAACTCTTGTTTTATATCGCCAACTAAACCAACTCTGGTATCCTCATCTACCTTAAGCGCTACCACGACTTGATCTTGTAATTCTGGTCTAAGTTTCTGACGCATTTCAGTTAGAGCAAACTGAAGATTCTCTACTTCGGTATACTTATCCCCTATTTGAATTTTAGGAGAAGATCCGAAGCTTTCTATATATCTTTCGCTAGGTTTTCCAGCATAGATAAACACAGAACGATCCTTCATTAACTTCTCTACTTGATCTGCCTTAGGAAGTGTATTTTCCACCAATAAACTACTATCTCTTAAAACGGTAACCACCATAAAAAAGAAAAGCAGCATAAAAACAATGTCTGGTAAAGAAGCTGTTGAAATAGCTGGTAATGACCCGCTTTGTTTCTTTGTGAATTTTGCCATAATTAATTTTCAGTTTACTATTCTCCTCTTCTAGTTCGTGTCCGCTTCAGAAAGTTTTTGAGGAATCATTTTCTGAATTTCCTTTAATCTTTCCTCAGCTAACTCTACGTTGCCTCTGTAGTTTCCTTCCAGAATGGCGTTCTTTACATCGGTAAAGTTCCATCCGTAAAGTCTCTGTGATTCTCTATTACGCAACTCATTGTAGGCTGCTACTAGCTCATTCTGAACTGCGATATACATCTTGTACGATGTTAACCTGTCGTTTTGCAGGGATATAATTGCTTTTTCAGGATTATCTGAAGATTTAGGATCTCGTAAGCCTCTACAAAAATCGCAATAATCTGCTGTTCCTTGTGGCGCTCCACCGTTATCGATAAAGTCGATTGCAGCTTGGCGTAGGTCTTCTAAAGCCATTGGTTCTTCATTTACTAGTAACTGGTCATCTTTATTGACGTTTACTATAAGTAAATTTCGCTTTCGAATATTTACATCTTCCTGCGTGTCATCTATCGGCGGTAAGGTTCTTGCGATTCCTGAATCTTTCTCAATAGTAGTTGTAACTAAGAAGAATATCAGTAGCAAAAACGCGATGTCTGCCATGGATCCAGCATTTACTTCTGGAACTTCTCTTCTAGCCATATTATTTACTTATTGTTAAGTTCTTAACCTCACTTACCAGCATCATAGCTATTGCACCTATACCAAGGATATAAAAAGTGTTTAGCCCAGTACTCACCCAACGGGAAGCACTCTCTGATAACATTTCACCACTTGGCAATCTGATTTCTTCTGCACCTGCTACTCCGTATGAGATTCCTACTATTACAAGTAGAAGTCCTATACTTAGCAAGGTTCTTTTAAAATTACCAGAGGTAAATAAGTCTCTGATAACAAATAGAAGCACCAGTGCGATTGTTAAAGCGAATGTGATATAAGCAAGATTCAAGAACGGATTTAATCCTTCGCCAGTTTGTTTCACTACATCATCTCCTGTTATAAGTAGATTAGCAAGTGCAACTGCCCCAAGAATTCCTAGCAAAAATGCTATAATTTTTAATACTCTATATAAACCCATACTGTTGTATCTTAAAGATTATTTTTTATTCTTGTAATCTACTAACATATCGATAAGGGTGATAGATGCATCTTCCATCCCATTAACAATACTATCAATTTTTGCAATAATGTAGTTGTAGAATACTTGTAGGATCATCGCTACGATAAGTCCAAATACGGTAGTAAGTAGTGCTACTTTAATACCTCCAGCAACTAACGCAGGGTTCATATCTCCTGCTGCTTCAATACGGTCGAATGCAACAATCATACCGATTACCGTACCCATAAACCCAAGCATTGGAGCTAGTGCAATAAATAATGATATCCAAGATACGTTTCGCTCTAAGTTACCCATTTGAACACCACCGTAAGCTACTACTGCTTTCTCGGCTTCTTCTATACTTTCAGAAGACCTAAGAATTCCTTGGTAGTAAATAGAAGCAACTGGACCTTTTGTATTTCGACAAACTTCTAAAGCTGCGTCTACTCCACCTTCGTCAAGTGCTGCTTTTACTTCTTCTGCTAATTTTTTATTGTTTGTAGTAGAAAGATTTAAATAAATAATTCTTTCAATAGCGATAGCTAATCCTAAAATAAGACAAAGTAAAACAACCCCCATAAATGCAGGTCCACCCTCAATAAAACGCTGTTTTAACTCTTGGTGAAATCCTCTTGGTTCTGCAGTTCCTTCACCACCATCATCTTGGATAATCGTATTAACTACTTGCGCTTCTACTGTATTCGACACTGCCATTGCATTGGCTGGTGCTGCGTTTGTTGTGTTTGCCCCAATCAGTGCCATGGTGGCAACTACCATAATAGAAAATAATTTTTTCATTGCTATCGACCTTTTGTTTAAAGTTTTGAATGGATAAAGATATAAAAATTATTCTGTTACCATCAAGGATTTATCAATTCCTTAATTCTTGTTACTGGTATAGAATGCTTTTTATAAGTACTCAGTTTCGCTTAAGTTGATTTCTTTATCCAACCAACCAACTTAAGCTTTTAGCAGAGAGGAAGGGATTCGAACCCTCGATACGTTGCCGCATACTCGCTTTCCAAGCGAGCGCCTTCGACCGCTCGGCCACCTCTCTTTACTTAGTTTTGCTTTTGCAAGTATAAGATAAATTATTTAGCTACGCCAAGTATCAAATATAATTCTTGACAAAAGAAGTAATTCTTAGCATTTTTAACGCATTTCGCCCCTTAAAGAGGTCCCAAAAAAGGTTTTAAAACTTTTTGGCGATATTTTTTGCCCTAATAACCACATCATTTTCACCACAGCGGCCTCAGAAGTTAAATCCTTCCCTGAAATAACGCCCATTTGCATCATTTCAACACTGGTTTCGTATAAACCCATAATAACACTTCCGCCAGTACACTGGGTTACATTAACCACATGAACACCCGAAGCTATCAAATTGCGCAAAGCATCCAAAAACCAATCTTCATCGGTTAAATTACCACTTCCATAAGTCTCCAAAACTAAGCCCTCTAGCTTTGGATAAGAAAAAACATGCTTTATCAAATCTTCCGAAATTCCAGGGAACATCTTAAGAATCATTACGTTGGAGTTTAACTCCTTGTGCACTAATAAAGGACGCGCTATTTTTGGAGTCGGCAATAAAGCTTCTTTATTTACATCTAAATGAACTCCACTTATAGCCAATGGTGGATAGTTGTACGAGGCAAATGCTTCGAAATGCTCTGCATGTATCTTGGAAGTACGATTGGCTCGATAAAGCTTATACTCAAAATAAAGGCATACCTCTTTTATCTTTGGTTCTCCATTTTCTCGCAAAGATGCTATTTGAATAGAGGTAATTAAATTCTCTTTAGCATCGGTTCGCAAATCCCCAATAGGAAGTTGAGATCCAGTAAACACAACTGGCTTAGCTAAATTCTCTAACATGAAGCTCATAGCAGAGGAAGTATAAGACATGGTGTCGCTTCCATGCAACACAACAAAACCATCGTATGACTCATAATTATCCTCAATGATCCCAACCAAAGTTTTCCAGTCCTCAACATTTATACTAGAACTATCTTTAGGTGATTCAAAACTAATGGTTGCTATTTCACAATCTAAAATTTTCAACTCTGGAATGTGTTTCAATAAATCATCAAAATCAAATGCACGCAAAGCACCTGTTTCAAAGTCTTTAATCATCCCGATAGTACCACCGGTATAAATCAAAAGAATATCAGCTTTTTTCTCCATTCTCTTTATACTACAAGAATTAATTATATAGGTAATTTAAATAGCTCTTTTGCTACCTGTGTAGTTACTTCGCCCACCTTTTGCACAGAGCACTCGTGTAAGGTAGCAATCTTCTCGGCAATAAGCGGAATATAGCTACTTTCATTTCGCTTCCCTCTATAAGGAGTCGGTGCAAGATATGGCGCATCTGTTTCTAAAACCAAAGCCTCTAAAGGCAGTTGTTGCACTACTTTAGCCAAGCGTGCGTTTTTAAAAGTAACTACCCCTCCTATTCCTAACTTCATTCCCAAGCGCAACGCTCGTTCTGCTTGATCTAATGTGCCGCCAAAACAATGGAACACTCCTTTTAACTCAGGACTAGCTTCTTCCTTCAAAACTTCAAACACCGCATCGAAACCTTTACGGCAATGAATGGCTATGGGTAATTCGTATTGCTTTGCCCATTGAATTTGAGTGCGAAAAGCTTCTTTCTGAATATCCAAGGTGGTTTTGTCCCAATGCAAGTCAATTCCAATCTCGCCAACTGCCACATACTCCTCTTTGTTGTTATGCAACTGCTGCGCAACAATTTCTAATTCCTGCTTATAGGTATCTGGTTTTACATAAGCTGGATGTAAACCTGCCATTTTATACATTATGTCAGGATGTTGCTTATGCAACTGTTCCATAGGCTCTATTGACTCGGAGTCTATTGCTGGAAGAATAAATCTCGTTACACCTAGCGCTTTGGCTCGTTTTATACTCTCTTCTCGATCTTTATCAAACTGTTCGCTATAAAAATGCGTGTGGGTATCTATAAACATAAATGCAAATCTACATATTTAGTTACGTATATTTGTAATAAAAAATATGGAGCTACGTAATTTACTCGAAGACAATGGTTTTTATCGCATTCCATTAAAAAAATTAGCTTCTACACATTATTTAGTACGTGCTAAAATTCATGGTAATAATGCACGGCTTATCTTAGATACTGGCGCTTCTACCACTTGTATCGACATTGAGAAAGCGGTACACTTTGATATTCTTCATGAAAAAAGCGATATGATGGCTGCAGGTGCTGGAGCACTGGGAATGGAAACCCAAGTATCGCACAGAAACCAACTGCATATTGGAACATGGAAAGACACTCGTGTTGGCATTGTATTGTTTGACTTATCACACATTAACATTGCGTTACAAGAAGCAGGAGAGGAGGCTGTGGATGGAATATTGGGAGCAGATTTCTTGAAAAAGCACCGTGCCGTAATCGATTACGGAAGAAACTGCCTGTACCTTAAAGATAAATAATGACCTTGTGCAACTTATGTTACGATAGCTTAGACTATTTATAACGATATTTACATGTAGTTTAAATTAGGAGTATTTATGACAAATGATATTGGTGCCTTTTGGGACGAGCGATTTTCTGCAAAAGAATACATCTATGGAACAGAACCCAATGAGTATGTAAAAGAACAGCTGGCAAAATTAAAACCAGGAAGAATTTTATTTGCTGCTGAAGGTGAAGGAAGAAACGCGGTATATGCTGCTACAAAATCATGGGATGTGGTAGCTTTTGATCCAAGTAAGGCAGGAAAACAAAAAGCATTACAACTTGCTGCATCAAAAAACGTAGAGATAGCATATCATATAACAGACGTAGCCAATGCAGATTTCATCTTAGAGAGTTTTGATGCAGTGGTTCTAGTTTATGCACATTTCCATGAAAGCGTTCGTAGAGAATACCACAGAAAGCTTGCAAACTATGTGAAAAGTGGCGGATATATAATTCTCGAAGGTTTTTCTAAAGAGCATCAGGAAAATCAGAAGAAAAATCCAAAAGCAGGAGGCCCAAAAAATCCAGAAATGTTGTATACCTTAAAGGAGCTGAAAAAAGACTTCGAAGATTTCGAGCTTATTCTTTCCAAGCAAACTAGCACGGAGCTAAAAGAAGGCGATTATCATGTAGGTAAAGCCGATGTGATTCGAATTTTAGCTAAGAAAAATTAATTAAAACCATTAGTGATATTATGACACATAAAATAAAAGTAAATAACGTAACCTGCGATGGATGCGTAAACACTATAGAAACAGAATTAAAGAAAATAGATGGTGTAGATAATGTGCACTTCGATAAATCGAGCCTAACCGTTAAAGTAAAGGGCACAACCACTAGAGAAATCCTAACAAAAACCTTGCTTGAGTTAGGTTATCAAGAGAAAAACTAAGGAAGTATCTCATGTCATTTGCAGATAGTTTATCCGACACAAAAGTTAGCTTAGTAAGTTTTTCTGCCGACTGGTGTGGCACTTGCCAAACTATGGATCCAATACTCGACTATATACAGGAAGACCTACAAGATAAAATAGCCTATATAGAAGTAGATATCGATAAAAGCCCAATGATCGCTGCGGCTTTTCAGATTCGTAGTGTACCTACCCTGTTACTATTTAAATCAGGAAAAATACTATGGAGACATGCTGGACTTATCGCACCACAAGATTTGAAAAGCAAACTAAAATCTATTTGTAATGTTTTGAGTTAGGCTTCGTCTTATTCAAATGAAACCTATAATTAATACAAATGAAAAGATTGTTTTTATTACTCACTATAGCCCTTTTAAGTTTAGGAGCTATTCAAAACACAAACGCACAAACTTATTCCGTAGAAGAAGTCAACCAAGCTGCTATGAAAAAAGATGGCAAGTATGGTATTATGGTAGACAATGGCAACTACTTAATGGCTTCTATTGTTACAGGAGAAATGTATAAAGCGTATAGCACCGACATTCAGTTTGAAGTGGTACTGATTGGCGCTGTAGTAAAAGAACTTGCAGAAGACAAAAAATTAATTCCTTTTATAGAGCGCGCTGAAAAATCAGGTGTTCGCATCGTAGTGTGTAAGTTCGCCATGGATAAACTAGGGGTTACACCATCCGATTTACCTTCTTATGTAGAAATAACTGGGAACGGCTTCACCTACTACTATGGCTTACAAGAGCTTGGTTTTAATACGATATCGCTTTAAGTAAGAAACATTATTTCATAAATAGACAATGGTAGTTACTTTAATGAAGTAACTACCATTGTTATTAGAGATCTGCTGCAAAGCTATCCATATAAACAATGCGTTGATCGAGCCAGTAAATAAGTTGTTGTGCAGCAGCTTCCGAACTACCCACACCTTGCCCCCATACTGCATAATCCAACTCATAAGAACCGCTTATAGTTTCTGCATAGTTTAATATATAAGCTTTCAATTCTGGATATTTATTTACTTTAAAGTCCTCCCAACGTTCTTTATATAACGATTGAACAACTGGATCCTCCAAGAACCGAGAAAAAAATATTTTCCCTTTAAAGTCACTCGCTACAAACAATGATTGCTGCGGATTGTTAAAATGTGTGTTTTGTCCAGGATCATATCCAAAAGCCCAATCAAAATCCCAAACTGGCCCCATTTTATACTTTCCATCTTTTTGCTTATGCATATAGGTACTCTTGGGATGATTGATTTCCCTATTTAGACTAAGATTATAGACAATTAAATAATTCACAAAATCCTCTAAATCAAAAAAGTCTGTATAATTGTTATTTGGAAAAGTTGGATCGGCTATTGTCGCTTCCATGGCATGAAAATCATTCTTAGCCTTATCCAGTTCTCTTTGCACTTCATCGGGAGAGAAGTTTTTGAATTTCGGATAACGAACCATTACTGGCAACTCATAGTAATCTGAATAAAACAGACCTGGAGGTTTATGCATATATACATCAAGGTTTAAGTACATTCCACCATCTCCTACATTTATTCTATTAGGTTTCACTTCTTTTTGTTCAGTGAAAGTATAACTCCCCATATATTCGTTATTTATGGTAACATCTACAGGAATGGCATGATTCGTAAATGGCATCCCTAGTAAACCTGCAATCCGAAAAGCCACAGCGTCTAACATTAAACTCTCGGCTCTATAATTAGATCGCAGAATCCAATCCTTCTCGGGAAGAAGTCCTAATAAAGAGGCTTTTGAGTCTAATTTAAGTCGATATGGCTTTTTAGGTTGATTCCAAGAGTCATGTCCTCTCCCACGAATTCTTGTTCTACCTTCAAAATCATCATACACCCCTTTTCCATCTATTTGCAAATTTGCCCATAGATATTCTTCTTTGGAGGTAATAGGGTCATTATTTTCGGTAGTAATGTATAAATGAGGTACTTCTGACGCAACATCTGGTAAAAGAGTTACTTGAACCTTATATACCGTTATGCTGCCATCTTCCGCATGCACTTCGTAAGATACTGGTTTAGTAAAATCGTATTTGCTTATCCCAGAATTTTGTTGTTCGGTTGCAACATAGACGGTTTTTCCTACGTATTCAAAACTTGCTACTATAGAACTTAAATCTACGATGTCAGGAATCATCAAATTGATAGTATAATCTGTGATAGATCCAGAAATGGATTCTGTTAAGTATTCAGAATTCAATTCTTCTTCAAATTGAAAAGAAAGTATTTCTTTCTCATTCTTCACACTCACTGCATCATCGTTCGTACAAGAAACAGCAAATATAAAAACCAGTAGTATTGTAAAACAGCGAAACATTTTAAGTGCTTTAAGTTTTGTTAAGATAATAAATTTACTGTAAAGGTTTTCATCTTACAATCTTTTACTTGTATATCATATTGTATTAAACAAAAAGCTCGCTTGTATTTTCCACACAAGCGAGCTTTTATATTTATGAATTCTATTGCTCTTACAATTCTAAAGCACGTTCTATATTTCCATCCATCAATAGTTCGATTGGATCTTCTATAGCTTCTTTAATAGCTACTAAGAATCCTACAGACTCACGTCCGTCGATAATACGGTGGTCATAAGACAATGCAACGTACATCATTGGAGCAATTGCAATAGCACCATCTCTAACGATAGGACGCTCTACAATATTATGCATTCCAAGAATAGCCGATTGTGGTGGGTTAATAATCGGTGTAGACATCATACTTCCGAATACACCTCCATTAGTAATGGTAAAGGTACCTCCAGTCATCTCGTCTACAGTAATAACACCATCACGAGCACGGGTTGCTAAACGCTTAACCTCTGATTCAACACCGCGGAAAGATAATGCCTCTGCATTTCTAATAACCGGTACTACTAGTCCTCTTGGTCCAGAAACAGCAATAGATATATCTTTATAATCAAATGTTACCATATTGTCGCCATCGATCATAGAGTTTACATCTGGATATAGTTCTAGTGCACGCACTACAGCAAGGGTAAAGAAGGACATGAATCCTAGGTTTACACCATGTTTAGCTCTAAATCTATCTTTATATTTTGCACGCAGCGCGAATATCTCGCTCATATCTACCTCGTTGAAGGTAGTAAGCATAGCTGTTTCGTTCTTTACAGATACCAAACGCTCGGCTACACGTCTGCGTAGCATAGACATTCTTTTAGAAGTAGAGTTTCGAGAACCGCTTCCTGGCGTACCCATAGAAGGCACAGCATCAATAGCATCTGCTTTAGTCACTCTACCATCTTTTCCAGTACCCACAATGTCTGCTGCTTTTATTCCTTTTTCTTGCAATATTTTATTTGCAGCTGGCGAAGGGGTTCCAGTGGCATAGGTAGTCTCTTTTTTAGGAGCCTCCTCTTTTTTCTCTTCTTTCTTAGGCTCCTCTTTTTTAGCTTTAGGCGCCTCGTCTTTTGCATCTGCTTCTGGCTTTGCAGCGTCGGTATCGATTAAACAAACTACTTCACCTACAGCAATAACATCACCTTCTTCTGCCTTAAGCGTAATTACACCGCTTGCTTCAGCAGGAAGTTCCAGGGTAGCTTTATCGCTATCTACTTCTGCAATGGCTTGGTCTTTCTCTACATAATCTCCATCTTCTACCAACCACTGCGCAATTTCTACTTCCGTAATGGATTCACCCGGCGAGGGTACTTTCATTTCTAATGCCATACTATTCTATTTTTTCCTTTGTTAAGGATTAAATTACAATTTAATTATTTATTTCTTATTAAAAACACTATCAAGCACTTCTTCATGACGTATCTTAGCTCTAGCAGAACTTCCTGCTGCTGGTGCCGCATGAACATCTTGACTACATACTCTAAAATCTTTTGCTTCTTCTAAATGCAACATCATGTGCATATAAGCTCCCATGTTTCTAGGCTCTTCTTGCGCCCATACTACATCAGTAGCGTTTTTATATCGCTTCAATACTTTACGAATATCGCTCTTTGGTAATGGGAATAATTGCTCAATACGAACCAAAGCAACATCTTCTTCTCTACCTAGTTCTTCTCGTTTATTAAACAAGTCATAGTAGAACTTACCGGTCACGAAAACCAATGTTTTCACCTTACTAGGCTTAACCGAAGCATCGTCTATCAACATCTGGAAGGATCCTTCTGCAAACTCTTCTTTTGTAGAAACAACCAATGGATGACGCAACAAACTCTTTGGTGTAAAGATAATCAACGGCTTACGGTACTTGGCTTTTTGTTGGCGACGTAGAACGTGGAACATATTGGCAGGTGTTGTACAGTCTACAACAAACATATTGTCGTCTGCACACAACTGTAAATATCGCTCCATCCTAGCAGAAGAGTGTTCTGCTCCCTGCCCTTCATATCCATGAGGTAACAACATGACCAATCCGTTTTGAATATTCCACTTGTCTTCTGCAGCAGAAATATATTGGTCTATCATAATTTGCGCACCGTTACTAAAGTCTCCAAACTGTGCTTCCCAAATAGTTAGCGTTTCTGGACTTCCTAGTGCATATCCATAATCAAATCCTACTACTCCATACTCAGATAGCAAAGAGTTAAATATATTGAACTCTCCTTTTGCACCTGGTATCTTTCGCAATTGAACAATTTCCTCTTCCTTCGATGCCGTTTTTATAACCGCATGTCGGTGAGAGAATGTTCCTCTTTCCACATCTTGTCCACTGATTCGAATATTATATCCCTCCTCTATAAGCGATCCATAAGCTAGTAACTCCGCCATCGCCCAATCCAATTTATTTTCGGTGAAATAACGCTTTTTTCTATTTTTTATCAAACGAGTTATTTGACGTATAAACTCCTTGCCTTCTGGAAGATTAACCAATACCTCAGCGATATTATCAAGCTTTTCTATCGGATAAGTAGTGTCAACAGACTTAAGCATCTCCTTTTCGTCGGCTTGCTTATAATCTTGCCACTTATACTGCATAATTGGTGTAGTGGCTGCCGTAGTCTCTTCTTTTCGAGAATCTTGTAAACTCTCTTCAAGCTGATCTTTGAACTCTTTTTCTATCTGATCAACATAGCCTTCCTCGATAACGTTTTGCTCCATTAAAACGTCGGCATAAAGATCTCTTACATTTTTATGCTTTCCAATCGCCTCATAAAGTTTTGGTTGGGTAAATCGTGGCTCATCACCTTCGTTGTGTCCGTACTTACGATATCCTAATAGGTCAATAAATACATCACCACCGAACTTCATACGGTAGTCCAAAGCAAACCTTGCTGCTCGTACAACCTCTTCCGCATCATCGGCATTTACATGCACAACAGGCGACAAAGTAACCTTGCCTACATCGGTACAATAAGTGGACGATCTACCATCTAGGTAATTGGTTGTAAATCCAACCTGATTATTTACCACAATATGTATTGTACCTTGAGTTTTATAACCATCTAATTGTGCCATTTGCACTATTTCATAAGCAATCCCCTGTCCTGCAATAGCCGCATCACCATGTACAACAATTGGTAATACTTTGCTAGGATCTTCCGGATAACTAGTATCTTGTTTAGCACGTACAATTCCTTCAACTACCGACCCCACGGTTTCTAAGTGAGATGGGTTTGGCGCCATGTTTAAAGTAATCTTTTTTCCTGAAGCTGACACGCGCTCGCTAGTCCATCCCAGGTGATACATTACGTCTCCAGCAAAGTCATCTTGATCGTAATCCTTCCCATCAAATTCGCTGAATATATCTTTTGTATTCTTACCAAAGATATTGGTTAGCGTACTTAGTCTCCCTCTATGGGCCATACCCATAACAAAGTCCTTCACTCCTTTTTCGGCAGCTTCTTCTACCAATGTATCCAAGGCAGGAATAAGACTTTCTCCACCTTCAAGTGAGAATCGCTTTTGTCCAACGTATTTTGTATGTAAGAAAGTTTCAAAGGAAACCGCTTTATTCAGCATGTTTAAGATATGTATCTTCTTTTCCTTTGGCACTTTTGCATGCACCTTATTATCGGAAATCCACTTCTGGATCCATTCGATTTTTTCTGGGCTTTCGATGTACATATACTCGAATCCAATCGATCCGCAATAAGCATCTTCTAACCTATCTATAATTTGTTGTAAGGTGGCTCCTCCTTCAAAGCCTACGATTTCTCCAGCTTGGTAAACAGAGTTCAAATCCTCTTTAGATAGTCCGAAGTTTTCGATTGCCAATGTAGGCGAGTACGTTCTTCTTTCACGCACTGGGTTTGTTTTGGTAAACAAATGCCCTCTATTTCTATATCCGTCTATAAGACGTATTACTTGAAACTCTTTTACTACGCTCTCGCAATTAATATCTTCGGGTAGCAAACCAGAATCCTGTAGTGTACCGCTCTCTAATCCAAAGTCGAAACCTTGAAAAAACGAACGCCAACTAGGCTCTAGGCTATCGGGATATTTTAAATATTTATCATAGAGTTCTGCGATATGCGATGGATGTACCGCATTGAGAAAAGAATATTTATCCATAATGGAGTGTCTATAAAATATATTTTATATAATATTTACAAATTTACAATTTTTCGGCAAACTAATAGATGTCGATCTAGTTAATCTTAAATCTCCTACAAGTTTCGGCTAAAAGCCTGCCAAACTACTTTATCAAGCAAAGATCCTACAGCACTAAACTGACCTGCGCATTAAATCCTCGCTAAACTGGTACAGCAATTGTTTTTTATCTTCACTTAAGTCCAATGTCTTTAGTACGTCCTGAGCTTTTCTAGTATAGCTTGCAATTTCGTTTCTAGTAGCCTCTTCCGCCCCACTTGCTCGATACAGCTCAGTTACTGCTACTATCTTGTCAGTAGGGTTATCAGGGTTAATAGAGCTTAGTTGCAACAATTCTTGCTTTTGCTCTTCCGAACCTAACTCTAGGGTTTTCAAATATAAGATGGTTTTTTTATTCTCGATAATATCCCCTCCTATTTGCTTTCCAAAAGTCTCCGGATTACCAAAAGTATCTAAATAATCATCTTGTAACTGAAATGCGATTCCTAAGTAGCGACCAAAAGCATAAATTTCTTCTTTGCTTTTTTCTGGTGCTTCTGCAACAATAGCCCCCATAGCCAAAGCTGCACCAACCAGCACAGCGGTTTTATACTCAATCATCTTAAGGTACAATTCTATATGCACCTCATCCTTCTTCTCAAAGTTAATATCGTATTGTTGCCCTTCGCAAACTTGCAAAGCAGTTTTACTAAATAATTCTGCTAACTGCCTGAAAATAGTTGGAGGATAAGATTCAAAAAGCTGATAAGCTAATATAAGCATCGCATCGCCAGAAAGAATTCCTGTATTTAAATCCCAACGCTCATGAACCGTAGTCTTCCCTCTTCGCAAGGGCGCATTATCCATTATATCATCGTGTATAAGCGAGAAATTATGAAATAACTCCACTGCTTTAGCAGCTGGAATAGCTGCTTTAAAATCCTTATTAAACACATCGCATGCCAACAAGGTCAAAATTGGGCGCATACGCTTACCCCCTAAAGAAAGCATGTACGATATAGGTGTATACAAGCTCGTTGGTTCGTGAGTAGGTATAGAATCACGAAGCTCTTTTTCTAATACTTCTTGATACGAAGTCAAATACTGCATCCAAATAATTTTTGACAAAAATACTATATGCTTTAATCTTTAGGGCTCATTTAACAATATATTCTTCTTATCATGTTATTTTGAATATCGATAAGAGGCAATCAGTAAATTTAGAGTTATTCGTAGAAAACTCCTAACTTTAAAAAGATAGAGCTGAGTTTAATATACTCTTTAACCTTCTAAATAAGAATATCTCATAACATCCCTTGCTCTTAATTTACATCTACTTATCTTTACATGTTAATATCTTAAGTTTAACAATCCTCAAAAAGAGAATAGTTCCCGATGTATTATGTTGCATAAAACCGCTTTCTATATTTTTATAGCGATAATCTTTAGCACCTTTCATGGATTTTCTCAAACAATCGAGGAACTCCCTAGCCGATTAAGTTTAGAAGAAGCCATAGCTTACGCTTTAGAAAACAGCCATAAGGCAATAGACTCCAGAAAAGAAGTTGCAAAAGCCTTAAAGCAAAAATGGGAAACCACTGCACAAGGTTTACCTCAGATCAACGCTGATGCCAATTACAATTACAATATAAAACAACCCGTTACGCTGGTTCCTGCAGAGTTTATGGGTGGAGGTGCTAATGAATTTATACCACTTACCTTTGGCACCAAGCAATCCGCTACTGCCAATATCACCCTTACCCAGTTAATTTTCGACGGAAGTTATTTGGTGGGACTACAAGCCGCAAAAGTCTTCCTAGATTATACTAGTAACAATGCGCAAAAAGCAGCGGTAGAGATAGAAACCAGTGTAACCTATGCTTACGGAAGTGCGCTACTAGCAAAAGAAGTTAAGGATATCTCTGAAAAAAACATAAAACACATAAAAGACAATCTTGAAGAGACGATAAAGATCTACGAAAACGGACTAACCGAAGAGGAGTCGGTAGAACAATTACAAATCACCCTTTTAGAAATGGAAACCCAACTGCGACATGCAGAAAGCAACCTGAGTTTAGCAAAGCAAATGCTGAATTTAAACATTGGTATTCCTATAGATGAAGAATTAGAACTGACAAACTCTTTGGAAGATCTAACAGATGAAGCGTCGCAACTAGGACTATTAGATCAGGAAATGGAATTGGAGCAAACCATAGACTATAAAATAGCCGAAACCCTTGTAAAGCAACGACATTTAGAGTGGAAGTTAGAGCGCAGCAAAGCCTTACCTCGTTTAAATGCCTTTATAAATTATGGAACCTCATCCTACGGCGAAAACTTTGATTTTTTCAAAAGCGAACAATCTTGGTACACAGCCTCGGCTTTTGGTGTTTCCTTAGAAGTGCCTATTTTTAGTAGTGGGTTGCGAAGCGCAAGAACAAAGAAAGCACAATTCGCTATGGAACAAGCAGAAAATCAGCTCGACGAAATAGCGCAACAGCTACAAATAAACCATAGTAAGCTACAAAGTGAATACCAAGTAAGTTTAGAGAATATTGTCTCGGCGAAGCAAAACATGCAGCTAGCGGAAAGAATCGAGAGAAAAAATGCCATTAAATTCCGTGAAGGCCTTGCTAGTAGTTTTGATTACCGACAAGCTCAAACACAACTCTTTAGAGCACAAGAACA
>DATGSX010000106.1:0-9201 GCA_035302145.1 Flavobacteriaceae bacterium
GCAATTTCAAAGAAGTAATTGGACCCAATTGCCACATGAAAAACTAGGTTCAGGTCGTTTAGTATTGTATCCTTTTTATTTAGAATGTGCAAGTATTCATTGGCATGGCTAAGTGCATAAGCAAGTTGCTGAACCATATTGGCCCCAGCATTCTGGTAGGTTCTTGTATCTACTCGAATACTATGCTTAGGATATTTTTCGGTTATTTTTGTTAGTGATTCCAACTGGTTGGTTTCGCTTGGCCAGTTGCCTTCTTTTGCCAAATAGCCAATTGGATCAAGACCTAACGCATAGGCAATTTTGTTCTGGTTTAAATAGCTGCTGAGTTCAAGGAAAAATGCCTGATCCCAGAATAACAGTTCAAAATAAAGTTTTGCGTTGCCAATATTCCAACCGTCAAAAAAGGCTGCTACATCAAAAGATTTGTTGGCAATGAGTCGTAAAGCGGTAGCACCTTTATTCAAGGCTTCTTCTGCCAGGTTTTTTGCGATATTCAGATCATCAATAAAAATTGCTTGGGCTATATGCCATGCATTTGGTTGTCCTGGAATATTGAATTTATTTGGCGTCGTATCTTCATGGTAGAAAGGTTTTACGTCTATTCCTTCCTCACTTTGCCACAACAAGGTGTCGTTGTAATCGGCTCCTTTTAGGTCTACTTGAATCTGTTGCACCCATTGTTTAGCAGATACAGCATGGAATTCCTTAAATAATTTGTCAGATTTCGTGTCTTTCATTTTCTGTTTCTTATTCAATCAGGAAGATTTCTTCATTCTCTTTTTTCAAAAAATACTTCTCTCTTGCGTACTTTTCTATTTCGTCTAAATCGTTCATCCCTTCTATAAACTCTAAATCCTTTTCGATTTCATTGGAATAATATTCTGTATTCTGATCTAGACTTTTTAGCTCCTTATTAAGTTCCCGTTGGATTAGATAGGAGTTGGTATCGAAAAAGGTCATCCAAACGATAAATAATATACCTATGAGCAAGTACCGATTGCTTATTGTTTTAAACCATTTTTTATTGCGAAGTCTAGAGAGTTTCATATCACAGTTTATTTAATAGTTATAAGGGTGTGATTAATAATTCGCTGTAATACTTGTACAGCTACTGTATTATATCTATTTGTTGGAATAATAATGTCTGCATATTCTTTAGTAGGTTCTATAAACTGCTGGTGCATGGGTTTTAAAGTGGTTTTGTAACGCTCTAAAACTTCATCTATAGTTCTACCTCTATCTTGGATATCCCGATTTATTCGTCGTATTAGTCGCTCATCACTATCGGCATGAACAAATAATTTAATATCCAACATATCACGTATACTCTTATTGGTCAATATAAGAATTCCTTCTACGATTATCACCTTTTTTGGATGCGTTGTTAGTGTTTCGCCGGTGCGATTATGTTCTATAAAGGAATAGATGGGTTGTTCTATAGACTTCCCAGCACGCAATTGCTTTAAATGTTTAGCAAGCAGTTCAAAGTCGATGGCTTGTGGATGATCAAAATTAATCTTTACACGTTCCTCTAGTGGAAGGTGACTGGTGTCACGATAATATGAGTCTTGCGATATCACGCATACCTCGCCTTCGGGTAACTCTTCAACAATTTGTTCAACAACGGTTGTTTTTCCGCTTCCGGTACCACCTGCAATACCAATAATTAGCATAAGAATAGAATTTCTACAAATGTACTTAAAATTTGAACGTTTACTATTAGCAATTTAAGGATAATGCAGGTTGGTAACTATGTAAAGAGTTTTTAAAGTTGAATACGTTCTTTCTAGTCTTAAAGAATATTTAGGAGTATTGAGAATGTCATATTATTAACTTGAAGAATATATGGAATAATAGGTGGAAGGTATTTTATGGTAAGGATATTTTAATAAAGAGCCTGTTTCTTATAGATGTGATTGAGGTTATTTTGGTGAATATGAAGTTTTTTTGAAATTACTTGAAATTTCTTTATATTTGTATTTCATGAGTTTGGAGGCTAGTCATACAAATGGGTTTATTCCCGTATCATAATGATATTGTATCGAATCTTTTTCTCGCCTTTGGCTTCAGTGTCCAAAACTAGGTAGGCGAGTTCTCCACTCTAAGGATGTGTACTAGACTTAAGTATCGCTACTATGCATTTCCTTTCTATGTCTAAATTACCTAAGACAGCATTAAATAAGCGAATTGAAATACGTTAAAAACAAGAATCGTGATGCAGATTGTCACGAAAGTTAATAACAAAATCTATAAAAAATATGAGTAAGAAAAGAGTTGGAATTATTGGTGCTGGCCCAAGTGGTTTAGCACAGTTACGTGCATTTGAAGCAGCTGAAAAGATGGGAATGGAAATTCCTGAGATTATTTGTTTTGAAAAACAATCGAATTGGGGTGGCATGTGGAATTATACTTGGCGAACAGGTGTTGGAAAATACGGAGAGCCAATCCATGGGAGTATGTACAAGTACTTATGGTCTAACGGTCCAAAGGAGTGTTTAGAGTTTTCGGACTATTCTTTTGATGAACATTTTGGCAAACCTCTTTCGTCTTACCCACCACGTCCAGTACTTTTTGATTATATTCAGGGACGTATTCAAAAAAGTAACGCAAAAAAATACATCCGTTTTAATACCACTGCACGTTGGGTAATCTACGATGAAGAGCGTAAAAAGTTTACCTTATATTTAGATGATCTAAAAGCAGATAAAACCTATTCAGAAGAGTTTGACTATTTAATTGTAGCAACAGGACATTTCTCTACTCCTAATATGCCGTACTTCGAAGGTATCGATGATTTCCCAGGTGCTGTAATGCATGCGCATGACTTTAGAGGAGCAGACCAGTTTATAGGTAAAGATTTATTGCTGATTGGATCTAGCTATTCTGCAGAAGATATCGCTGTACAGTGCTACAAGCACGGATCTAATTCAGTAACATTAAGCTACAGATCAGAAGCTATTGGTGTAGATTGGCCAAAAGGAATCGAAGAGCGTCCGTTAGTTACACATTTTGAAGGGGATGTAGCTCATTTTAAAGATGGTTCTTCTAAAAGATTCGATGGAGTAATAATGTGTACTGGGTACCAACATAAATTCCCTTTCTTGCCAGATTACTTACGTTTGAAAACCGAAAATAACTTATATCCAGACGATATCTACAAAGGAATTTTCTTCCAGAAATTACCAGAGTTGATTTATCTAGGAATGCAGGACCAGTATTACACATTTAATATGTTCGATACCCAAGCTTGGCTTGCAAGAGACTATATGATGGGGAAATTCGAAATGCCATCTAAAGAAGAAAGACGTAAAGATATAGATGCTTGGTTAGAAGAATACGCTAAAGTGAAAACAGCAAACGACGATGTTGATTTCCAAGCAGCTTATATTAAAGACTTAATTTCTTATACTGACTATCCAGACTTTAATGTGGATAAAGTAGGAGAGATGTTTAAAGAATGGTTGCAAGACAAGGAAGATAATATCTTGACATATAGAGATAAAAACTTTAGATCTGTTGTTACTGGAACCAAAGCAGAAGAGCACCATACCAATTGGATGGATGAGCTTGACGATAGTAAGAAGCGTTACTTAATGGACGAAGATCAGTTGGAAAGATTAAAAGACAACCAACGAAAGCTAGAGGAAACAAGAGTTTAATCTAGATTATAGTTTAGATAATAAGAAATCGCCCTCAGATTTTTCTGAGGGCGATTTCTTATTTTAGATTATATTTTTGCCGATATTACTTATTTGGCTTATAATTCTACTTCCCAAATCCCAGCTGCATATTGTAATTCCAAATAAGCTGTGGCATATTCAAATAAGCTTTCGTAATATAAAGTTTGAATTTCGTTATATGAATTTCTGGCATTTAATACTTCTAAAAAACTTGTGCTTCCTCGCTGGTAAGCATAAACAATCCCATTTAATATAGTTTCAGCACTGGTTAGCAAGTCATCTTCTAAACTATTTAGCTGTTGTTCTGCGGCGATATATTTGTTATATGCTTCTCGTACAGCGGTTAGCGTAGCTCTCTTTGTAGCATTTACCTCCCAATCACTTTGGTCTTTTGCATATTGAACCTGTCGTAACTCGGCTTTATTGAAGTTAGAGAACTTTAAAGGGATTCCCAGTCCTACTAGCAGTACTTTGTCCATCGGTGCATCTAATTCTGGTGTTACACTAGCTTTATTGTATTCAAATCCAGCTATTAGGTTTACATCCAATCTTCGCTCTGCACGAATCAATTTTTCTTCGGCTTCGGTTTGTTCTTTGTTTAATATAGCCGCTTTTACAGTAGACTTATTCTCTAAGGCAGATACCTCTAATTCATTGAGTGTTAGGTTCTTCATAAGAAGCTTAGCAGTCGTATCAGGTACTATTCTTCCTTCTTCTCGATTTAATCCAGCAAAGTCTTGCAACTGCAATAGTGTGTTTTGCCAATTGGTTCGTGCTTGTCGCATTTCATTCCTAGCCATTATAGCCTCCACGCTACTTTGTAGCGCTTCTACACGAGTAAGTATTCCTAGCTCATGCTGTATACTATCTGACTTTGCGATTTGCTTCATACTTTCGTACGATACTTTCTGCACCTCATAAAGCTTTAAGTCTTTTATCGCTTCTAGGTATATTATACTTGCTTCCAACCGCAAGTTTTGCTCAAAGTCTTGCAATTGCATTTCAGCTAGTTCAAAAGCCTTCGTGGCATATTGTATTCTAGATTTTCGTTTTCCACCAAACTCTAGGTCCCAAGATATTTCACCTTCTACACCAGGGCCTTGTCGCAAGTGATCCTCTGTATTTTCACGATAAAGCAGTTCTAACTCTGGATCTGGTCGCTTTTTACTAATACCTACCTCCTCTTTAGCAATCTGACTATCTAAACGAGTTGCTTGATAGGACTCGTTGTTTTCCAATACCATTTGGATAAACTCTTTGTAGGAAACTATAGTGTTATTTTCCTTTTCTTGAGCTACCGCTTGGAATCCTAAAAGTCCACTTATTAAAAAGAAAATAGGATAGTTAATTATACTATGTTTATTCATCCTGATTATTGGTTTTAATGTTATAATCCTCTTTTCCCCATCGGCTTTCTATTATATAATACATAGCAGGTAAAATATATAATGTGATTACGGTAGAGAACATGAGTCCGTAAACGATTACTGTTGCAAGTGGCCGTTGTACATCCGATCCAATCCCAGTTGCCATAGATGCTGGGAATAATCCTAAAGCTGCAACGGTAGCCGTCATTAATACCGGACGTAATCTTTCTTTTGCTCCCAATTGTACGGCAGTACGTAAGTCGAATTTCTTTCTTAAATCATTGATGTGCGATATCATAATAACCCCATTCTGTATGGCTACACCAAAGAGTGCGATAAATCCTACTGCAGAAGATACATTCAGGGTCATGCCTCGGATGTTCAATGCCAGCATCCCACCAAATAAAGCTAATGGTACAATAGATATCAGTAAGGCGGCTTGCCTTAACTTTCCAAAAGCACCATATAAAAGTAAGAACATGAAGGCTAGAGTAATTGGCATAACTACCCCTAATCTTGCATAGGCTCGCTCTTTATTTTCAAACTGACCACCCCATTCAATATGGTATTTATTATGGTCATAGCTTACCTTTTCATCTATAGCTCTTTGTGCTTCATTTAGCAAAGATGTAAGGTCTCGGTTTCTCACGTTTAACTTTACTGTTAAATGACGTTGGTTCATTTCGCGAGTAATCGTACTTTCTCCTGTTGCAACTACTACATCGGCTACTTGCGAGAGTGGGATTTTTGCACCTGTAGAACTGGTCAGCATCAAGCTTTCTATTTTCTCTGGCGTATCTCTACTCTCTTCTATATAACGAGCAGTAACATCGTAAACACGATTTTCAATAAACACAGATGAAATTGCTTTTCCACCAATGGCCACTTCAATTAATTCAGCTACATCGGCCGTCTGTAAGCCGTATTGTGCAATGGCCTCTCTATCTGGAATAATTTGGATTTGGGGTAGTGGAGGGGCTTGGTCAATTGCTATATCTACAGCACCTTGAACGTCTTCCAATACATCTACTATATCCTCTGCAATACGTCTAGTTTCCTTAAAATCATTTCCAAATACTTTTACTACCAATTCACTATGAGCTCCAGCAATTTTATCCATAACACCGTCAATCATTGGCTGTGAGAACCCAACATTGTAGCCCGGCATAGCAGCATACTCTTCGGTCAAATCGTCGATTAAATCGGCTTTTACTCTACCACGTGGCCACTCCTTATACGGTTTTAATCCAATAGAAACTTCAAAGTGCGAAGTAGTCCACGGGTCGGTACCATCGTCATTTCTACCGGCCTGTACCATTACGTAGGTTACTTCTTCATATTTCATGGTGTGCTCACGCAAGACATCGCTCATTTCCTTTGCTTTCTCAAATGAAATACCTGGTGGTAGTTGTACTTGCAACCAAATAGATCCTTCGTCCAATTCTGGTAAGAAATCTTTCCCTACAATAGCTGATAAGACTCCGGCACCTATCAAAATACTTATTAGAACTGGAATTACCTGTTTTGGTTTTTTCAATACCTTCCCAATTCGGCTATGATAATTAACCGTTAGCCTTTCTAACCATTTGTTTTTCTTTATTGGCTTTGGCTTTCTGTACATATAAAAAGCCAATCCTGGTATGAGAATTAATGCTACTGCAAGCGCACCTAATAGTGCATAGCCAACGGTAAATGCCATAGGTGTAAAGAGCTTTTTCTCTACACGCTCAAAGGCGAAAAGCGGCATGTATGCTACAATAATAATTAGGGTAGCGAAGAAAATTGGTTTTGCAACACGATAGGCATATTCTGATATGGTTTTCTCATCGAATTTTTTGTCGGGTTCATCTTCACGTTTTCGCAAGATAAACTCCATCATTACAATAGCCCCGTCTACAATAATCCCAAAGTCTATGGCTCCTAAAGATAAGAGGTTGGCTGGAACATTGGTAAATCGCATCAAAATAAAAGCGATTAGTAAAGATAATGGAATGGTAATAGCAACAAGTAGTGCTCCACGCCAGTTGTGTAAGAATACAATTAGGATAACGATTACCAGACCTATTCCTTCCATCATAGTTCTAGAAACCGTGCTTAGCGTGTTGTCTATAAGCTCCGTTCTGTCTAAAACGGTATGTATATGCACACCTTCGGGTAGTAAACTATTGTTCAGTTCATCGATGGCAATATGGATTTCTTTTAGTACCTCAGCGGAGTTTTCATTTTTTAGAAGTAGAACAATGCCTTGAATACCATCGTCATATTCTCGCTGACGATCGCTATAGCCTAAAATACCTTTTCGTTCTAAGTTTCCTAGCTTTAATTCACCAAGATCTTTTAAAAATACAGGTACACCGTCTTCGGTACTAACTACAATATTTCCTAAATCTTGTAAATCGGTTACCAAACCAATCCCTCGAACTACATAGGCTAAGTCACCACGATTAATCATACTTCCACCAGCATTCACGTTATTGTCTTCGATGGTTTCTACCACATCGGATAACGAAAGGTCGTAAAGCTCTAATTTCGTTGGGTCGATTTCTACTTGGAATTGGGTGGTTATCCCTCCAAAGTTGGTGACTTCGGCAACCCCTGAAATCTGATTTAGTCTTGGTATTATCTCAAAATTCTGTAGGTCAGTTAATTCTCTAAGACTGTGTGTATTGCTTTCTATTATGTAACGGTATACCTCTCCGATAGGTGAGGTAAGCGGATCTAACTCTGGGGTGGCACCGTAAGGTAACTCTAAGGTTGTTAGTCTTTCTTGAATACGCTGACGGGCAAAGTAATCGTCTACGCCATCTTGGAAAACCAAGGTGATAATCGATAGCCCAAAACTACTGCTACTACGCATTACATGTACGCCAGGCATACCATTTAGTTCTCGCTCAATCGGAATAGTAATCTGCAATTCGATTTCCTCAGCGGCAAGTCCAGAAACTTGGGTTACTACCTGCGAGCTAACGTCGGCAATGTCGGGATAGGCCTCTACAGCTAAGTTCTTCCATGAGAGATAGCCAAACACCCCTAAGAGGATAAACAATGCAAGCATTAGCCATCTTTTGTGAATGGCCGTATTAACTATATTCTTTAACATCTTTTTCTTTCTTTTACAGAGCTTCTAATAAGAGGATAGCTCCTTTTGTCACCACTTTATCATTGGCTTGAATTCCTTCTAACAGCTCTAGTTTATTTCCAATGGTAGCTCCAACTTTCACTTTTACTGCTTCGTATACATGGGGTTCTACTTCTTTAAATACAAAAGAGTTTTCTTTTTGTATTACCGCCGTGGCAGGTACGACTATACGGTCTTTCCCAATGCTAGATAATCTTAAGTTGGTAAACATCCCTGGTTTAAATAATTCATTGGGATTGTCGCATTCCACCAATAAATCTACACTTCGGGTAGCTTCGTTTACAAATGAAGAGATATGAAATACTTTACCATCTATCCATGTTTTTGGCTTTAGTGGATGTTTTATTTTTACACTATCAATGTTTTCTAACCGAGACATGTCGCGCTCTTTTATTTGTGCCGCTACCCACACTTTTTCTAAATCGGCTATGGTAGCAAGCGGTTCGTCGTCTTCTCTAACGTATTGTCCTAAAATAATATGATGGTCTAATAATTTACCTGTGATAGGGGAACGTACAATTAGTGGTTGCCCCAATACCATTGTTTTGGTATTTATTTGCCACATCTCTAAGGCTGCTTTCGCATTGATGTACGTGTTTTGTTTGGTTTGAAAGTCAGTCCTTGCAATTTCTGCTTCTTGTTGACTTCCAACATTGTTTTTTAACAAGTCATCTTGTCTTCGCAAGTGGCTTTTGGCTAGTTGCCATTCTTCCTTCGCATCTAGGTACTCTTTTTGACTTTCGAAAAAACTAGAGGAGCTAAGTTCAAAAATGGGATCGTCTTTCTCTATTTTTTGTCCTAGACTAACATAGTTTTTTACAATTCTACCTTCGAAAGGAGCTGTAATCTCAGCGTATTTATCTACTGGGGGCCTAACTTTTCCTGTGGTAGAAAAATGATATTCAATATCTTCAAAAGCAATTTCTTCTGCAACCACTTGTTTATCCAATTCAGAATTGGGGACTACATGAATAAATTGGTTTACTTTTTTATACATGACAGCTTCTTCTTCTAG
>DATGSX010000107.1:0-3545 GCA_035302145.1 Flavobacteriaceae bacterium
TAGTGATTAACTTTTATTTGTATAACTCTTCCATCTTTTCTATTTGTTTTAAGTAAAAAACCTTGACTAGTTTTCTAATCAAGGTTTTTATAATATATAACTAAAATGGAATTGCTACATGTAGCTTTGTATAATGAGTTATATAGGCTTAGAAGCAAATCGTAAGTCTGCCATTTTAATTGCAGCTACTGCAGCTTCTGTTCCTTTATTACCATGTTTACCACCACTTCTATCTAATGATTGCTGATAGGTATTGTCGGTAAGGACGCAAAATATGACTGGAATATTACTATGTACATTCAAATCTTTTATACCCATAGAAACCGCCTCCGATACAAAATCGAAATGCCTTGTTTCTCCCTGAATTACACAGCCTATAGCTATTATGGCGTCTAATGTATCTACAGTCTGTTGCATCCTTTTACAGCCGTAAATCAACTCAAAGCTTCCAGGCACATTCCATCGTACTATCTGCTCTAGTGGAACGCCATTCTCTATTAAAGTTTGTTTGGCTCCCTCAAACATTCCCTCCGTAATCTCTTCATTCCACTCCGACACTACAATACCAAATTTGTATTTTGAAGCGTCTGGTAGACTTGTTTTATCGTAATCGGAAAGATTTCTCTTTTTTGACATTTTCATTTTACTATTTTAGTTACGCACTTGCGCCGTTCCTAAGTAAGTAAGTGCTTTCTTAGCTTCCTTTGTTTCAGGATATTGATCGGTAAGTTTCTCCAAATATTTTTTTGCAAGAGCTGGTTTATCCAAATCTAATGCAATTACTCCAGCCTTCAATAAATAAATTGGTGTAGTCACTTCATTTTCGCGCATATTAGCTGCTTTCTCGTAATAATCTAATGCATCTTTGTATTGTTCTAACTGAACAAAAGCATCACCGATAGCACCAGTGGCCAACGGCGCTAGCAACTCGTCTTTACTCTTAAACTTATCTAAGTGAACTACTGCATTTTTATAATCTCTTGTGTGCAAATATGCCATTCCAGCATAGTAATTGGCAAGATTAGCTGCTTTAGTTCGCTTGTAGTTTTGCATAACATCCAAGAATCCAAAGTTTCCATCTCCACCATTCAGTGCTAAATTGTAATTCGTTTCCGGATCTTCCCCATCTACTGCTTTTTCAAAGTAAAGCTGCGCTTGGAACATATCGTTCATCGCATCTTTTTCTTTTGGTTTGCTAACGAAATTCTGATACAATAGAACAAGTAAAACTACTGCTGCTATCGCACCAACAATTCCAAATACCTTCTTTTGGTTTTTTTCTAACCAAATCTCCGTTTTATGGGCACCTTCATCCAGCGTACTAAATACTTCTGCTGTTGTGCTCTCATCTTCTATTTGCTGTTCTTTGTCTTTCTTAGGTTTATATCCTCTTCTTTTGTACGTTGCCATAATAACACTTGGTTTTAAGTGTTGCAAAAATATAACATTTATTCATATTTAAAAGGATATGTATTTCTATTTTTTTAACTAATAGAAAGTTTACTTTTGTATTTTCTGCTAATAGCGGTAAAATCTTACTAAACATAGGAGGACAATAAGGAGATGAAATTAGAGAAACTAGCCATAATAAATTATAAGAACTTAGAAAATGAAAGCTTTGAATTCGATGCTAAGATAAACTGTTTGATTGGACCAAATGGCGTTGGAAAGTCCAATGTATTAGACGCGATTTATCATTTATCTTTTGGCAAAAGTTACTTCAATCCTATAACTAGTCAAAACATACGCCATAACACCGATTTCTTTGTGCTCGATGCTACATACAAGAAGAATGAAATGGAAGAACGCATTATTCTTAGCGTAAAGAAAGGACAAAGAAAGATTATAAAGCGAAACGGAAAAGCTTACACTAGGATTAGCGATCATATAGGATTAATTCCATTGGTAATAATTTCGCCGGCAGACAACGACTTAATAATGGAGGGCAGTGAAACTCGAAGGAAATTTATTGATGGCGTGATTTCGCAAAGCAATCCTGTTTATTTGGAAAACCTTTTGAATTACAATCGAATTTTAGCTCAGCGAAATGCCTTGTTAAAACATTTTGCAGCAAATAATACTTTTGATAGAAGTACACTCCAGATATATAACGAGCAATTAGCTAGTTTAGCTGAACCAATACATACAGAACGAGTAGCATTTTTAGAGAAGTTCACCCCTATTTTTAAAAGCCGCTATCGATCCATTAATGAAAATGAACAGGTAAGTCTAGAGTATAATTCACAATTGAAAGATGCGAAATTATTAGACCTCTTACAGAAAAATGAAGATCGCGATAGACGTGCTACTTACACCAATTTTGGAATACATAGAGATGATTTAATCTTTAACCTCAACGGTTATCCTATTCGGCGCTTTGGCTCTCAAGGACAGAAAAAGTCCTATTTAATCGCTTTAAAACTAGCCCAGTTCGATTTTATAAAATATGATACAAAAATCAATCCTATCTTGTTATTGGATGATATTTTCGATAAATTAGATGAGATGCGAGTGGCACAACTTATAAAGTTAGTTGATGCTCAAGATTTCGGGCAGCTATTTATAAGCGACACGCATGCCGAACGTACAGAAAACGTTATAAAACAAGCACATCAATCCTATAAAATGATTACCTTATGAGAAACTTATACTTATTTGTAGCCCTTATAGTGTTATGGGGATGCCAAACACAAAACCCCGAAGAAATGAAAGGCTATCTTTCTGGATATTGGGAAATAGATCATGTAGAAAGTGAAAATATTCAGGATATGGACTTTACTTTTAACAGTTCGATAGATTATATAGATGTTGAAGGCGACGCTGGTGTCCGCACTAAACTTCAACCCAATATAGATGGGAGTTTTACTGGAAGTAAAACAGCAGAAAGCTTCGTATTGAAGGTAGAAAACGGTAACTTAAACATGTATTACGAAACGCCATTTGATAAATGGAAGGAGACCGTAATTCGAGCTAATGGTAAAGAGCTCATTGTTCGAAATGAAGATGGCATACAGTACCAATATAAAAAGTATGAACCAATTAACTTACTAGAAGATTAATGTATAAGAAAAGAAGAAAAAGAGAAGTAGCACCAATTAGCGACTTCTTAAAAGACTATGTAGCTTCTTCCAAGAAATTAAAAACCGGATTGGATAAAGTGCAAGTGCGTGACGCTTGGTTCAAAGTCATGGGTAATACTATTGGAAAATATACTACCGATGTTCACCTAGATCGAAGCACTATGTATGTAAAGTTAAGCTCTGCACCTCTTCGTCAAGAATTAAGCTATGGTAAAGAAAAGATACGTGTAATGATGAATGAAGAATTAGAACGAGAATTAATTGAGAAAGTAGTTCTTTGCTAGTTAGCATTTTCTGATATAAGCATAAAAAATCGGCTTCAATGACACTATCCCGTAAAGTGTGTAAGTAGAAAAATTAGAGGGTTCGGTTTTTCTTATAATCGGACCCTATCTTCAAATATAATTAAAAATTGACTTAAAATAATGCCCCAGTTACGAATAGGTCTTGTCCATTTCTTAGTGG
>DATGSX010000108.1:0-7903 GCA_035302145.1 Flavobacteriaceae bacterium
CCTTTCCACTTTTCATCGACTAAATCCTCGTAGGTAGTTAAGTCCTCGGGATTCACACGGTCTTTTGCGTAAGCTATAATACGAGCTCTTTTGGTTAATCCGAACCACTGATTATCCACATCTTGTAGGTGGTCTGGAATATCGTTCTCTAAAATCTCCGAATCAATGCTTTGCAATAACCCTTCCTCCTTTGCACGGCTTAATCGACCAGCATCTACGGTTATTAACACATCGGCTGGCGATTGTTTACCTTCCATTTTCATTTTCTGAATCAACTCATCGGCGCTTGCGTTGATTACCTTGACTTGAATACCAGTTTTTTCTTCAAACATTTTGAAAATGTTTTGATCTGGCTCATAATGTCGATGAGTGTAAACGTTTACAACTTGAGATTTAGCAGTTTTTTGTGCAGCTAAATTATCTTTCTTTTTAGTATCATTCCCGCAAGCAACTAAGATGGAAAAAGCTGCTACTGCTACTAGTGTTTTTTTCATGTGTCCTGTTTTCGAATGGCAAATATAGTAATTTAGAACAAATATAAATAACAGAGTCCTCATCAATATCTAAATTTATTTTTTCTTGCCATTCCCATAAAGCGAAAGCAGTCTGAATATTTGAATAGTAGTAGATTATAAAACCCACTTATACGACTGAAATACAGTGTTTGACAACAGAAACAACAAGGCTCCACCTGAAAGTAGTGAAATTTAAATTCCTAAATAGTTAAGGTTTTGATTGCAATTAATAAAAGTAGATTCTCTTCCTAAATCTTGAATTACCTCATCAATTATTAGCTAGGTTTACGATTAAATTTCCATACTAATACGGAATATATTCTCCCTCTTTGTAAATCTCAAGGAAGTGATATGTCTTGTTTTTTTATGAACTAAACAAAATAACGATATCATCTAATACAGGCTTGTATATTTTTCATAACTTTCCACCCTGTTAATTTACCGTAACATAGCGGATTATATAACCCAAAACCTATTTTAATTAGAATATGATAACACCTGCCCTTCTAGTAGTATTAGGATTTGCATGCTTAATTTTTGGAGGAAACTGGCTTGTCGATGGTGCTTCAGCACTGGCTAAGCGAAACAACATTTCTGATTTGGTAATAGGGTTAACCATTGTATCCTTTGGTACTTCTGCACCTGAATTAGTAGTAAACTTAATGGCTTCTTTTGATGGTCATTCGGATATAGTATTCGGAAACATTATAGGCAGTAATAACTTTAACCTATTCGTAATCCTCGGAATATCAGCGTTGATTTATCCGATTACCGTACAAACTACAACCATCCGCAGAGAAATCCCGATTTCGCTAGTTGCTACCCTAGTGCTTTTATTACTTGCCAACGATTTTTTTATCGACTTAGAAACAGAGGCTTCCCGCATAGATGGGGTTATTTTACTATTGCTATTCCTATTCTTTCTATACTATGTGTTTATGCAGCAGAAGGTGGACAGAGCGGAAGTAATCACCTATAAATCTAAGAAAGTCCCGAATTTTAAAATATGGTCGTTTATTATTCTTGGAGTTTTAGGACTTATGCTTGGTGGAAAGTTGGTAGTGGATAACAGCGTGGAAATTGCTACTAAATTAGGCGTAAGCCAGAAAATCATAGGTCTAACTATAGTAGCTTTGGGAACATCTTTGCCAGAGTTGGTAACCTCAGTTATTGCAGCAATAAAGAAGAATAGCGATATCGCTATCGGAAATGTTATCGGCTCGAATATTTTCAACATCTTATTAATTGTAGGAGTTAGTGCAATTGTAAGTCCAATCAACTTTAGTAAAGAATTTAATCAAGATATCTATATCTTAATAGGAGGTACTGTTTTCCTTATTCTAGCCATGTTTATGGGGAAAAAAGGAAAGTTGGACAGATGGGAAGCTTTTATCTTACTTGCTTTTTATCTAGCTTATACCACTTATTTAGTTTCTCTAGAAGTGTAGCTGAACTAGTTGGCAGTAAGATATTTATTAGCGTAAGAAACCTGAGCTATACCTTTGGAGTCTAATTATACTTTAAACATTCCTAAAAGAGCATGAATGGAGCATTAGATAAATCTAGCGTCGGTCGTTTCCGAAGGTTTATAAGCAAATATGAAAAATACTTTCTTGTGGTATTTTTCATCGGCGGCTTTATTTTCGATTCTCTAACGCTCGGACGGATAGATCGCACGTACGATTTAACAGTGCTCTGTTCTCACATGACTTTCTTAACCATTACCCTTTACCTTTATAACTTGGTAGACGATGGAAGGTGGAAAAACACTATCCTAGAGCGATTCCAAATGTACTTCCCCTTGGCCATCCAATTTTTCTTTGGAGGACTCTCTAGCGCTTATGTTATATTCTTCTCTAGAAGTGTCTCTATGACCAAAACCTTGAGCTTCTTCATTATTCTTGTAGCATTGTTAATTGCAAACGAGTTTCTAAAAAAGCGGATATCCAATAAATACTTTCAGTTTAGTGTTTATTTCTTTGTCAACTTCACCTTTTTCACCTTTATGATACCAGTATTCATAAAGGAAATGAATACCACCATTTTTATTGTTTCGGGATTAATCAGCTTGGTGTTTACGGTTTTACTTATCACTTTTATTTACCGAACTAGTCCCAGTACTCGAGCTGAAATTAGTATTGCAAAACTCTTCCGTATTATATTTATAATATATGCTACTATCCATGTATTTTACTTTACCAACCTAATTCCACCAGTACCTTTAGCATTGCAGTCTGGAATGGTAGCGCACAACGTAAAAAAAGAAAACAACAGTTATATCGTTACTTACGAGCAGGACGACTGGTATATTTTTTGGCGAGACCACAGAATTAAATACATTCATAAACCAGAGGAAAGAGTTTATATTTTCATCTCTATCTTCGCCCCTACTGCGATAAAAAAATCTATCTATCATCGCTGGAAATGGTATAATGAGAACGCCAAAAAGTGGGAAATAACCGATAAAATAAGTTATGAAATAACCGGTGGACGAGATGATGGGTTTCGGGGTTATACCTTTAAGGACAATGTAAAACCCGGCTTATGGAAAGTAGACGTTATCACTGAAGAGGGTTTAATACTAGGTATAATTGACTTTGAAATTATTACCAACCCGAATTTACAGCCACACAAAATGGTAGAAAGAGAATTTTAATCTTGTATAACACTAGTAAAGCAGCCCTACTCTATCGAGAAAAATCCTGCGGTAAGACCTTTTCAAACAAATCAAATAACCGTATATTACTAGCTTGGTTAAAAATAAAGTTATGAACAACAATAAAGTGCTACACTACATAAAAAACGTGGTAAACAACCTGCCATTAGATTGGATAATGCTTACCACTCATCGACTAGACATTTACGAAGAGGACTTGGCAAAAACACAGTTTTTAGATGCCTTTGAGAGTTTATACAAAGAAAATAACTTCACTACCTCGGCCCTAAATGAATTGCCAACAGCATACGATTATATTCGATTAGGACATCCGCTATCCTCTGTGCTAGAATGGACTATAGCTAAGTTAAATGGTTTAAATCCAGATAGCGTCATTAGTTTTTCTTCGAAGACTGCGCCGATTCTAGCTGTTCTACGAAAAAATTTGCTTGCCGATAAAAACACGCAAATAGTTTACTCGGGAAATCTGCCAGACTGTTTCGATGCAGAAACACTTAGAAATGTCTACGCTTATAACTTTGAATTAAAGAATGTTGAGAATGTAAACCAAATCGAACCATTTGACGGAAGTACTATTTTCATTTCACGACAGGAAGATTTCAACAAAATAAATATTCCATCGCATGTAGATTTTTATGTGGGTATGCACGCTCCGTTTGGAAGCATTGTTTTAGTAAATGGCGAATCGAACAAAAAATATATTTCAGAAATCCAACATGTACGAAGGAGAGAGACGATTGCTATGACCCCAGCCCATTGCCATACGGTATTAAAATCGATAGTCGAAAAAACACCTCTTAATACAGAAGAAGCTAACCTAAAGAAAAACAAAACGCTTGTTCTAGATGCCATAAATAAGATAACTGGCACCGCCACTAAACCCTTGGTTGCTTCTAGTGGTTTATCTATTCAATATGCTATTATGATGGGGCTTGTTCACGATGCACTAGAAAATCATAAAGGAAAAGACATCAAGTTTCTTGTTCCCCCTAACTGTTATGGAGGCACAAACGACCAAGCAAGAAGAGTAGCCGCATGTATAGACAATGTGGAGATTGTAGATTTACTTGTAGATGGCGATAACGATATGGTGCAAAGTATTGATGCCGCTCTAGCCAAAATTGCTAAAGAAGATGCTGTGCCTTACATTATTGCAGAAATTCCTACAAATCCAAGGGTGGAAGTTCCAAACCTTCAAGATCTAAAAGCAGTTTTAAGTAAAAAACGAAAAACTTCAACAGGCAAAACAGCTGTCGACCCGGTGTTTCTTTTAGACCAAACCTTTTGTCCAAACGTCCGTTTTTTAGGCGATGGTGACATACTTTCAGAAATCAGAACTATCTCTTTTACTAGTGGATCAAAATTCCCTAGTGGTGGTTTATGTACAGCTGGTTATTGTGTAGGCAACAAAAACTCGGAAGCCTTAATGGAGAAAGTAAAACTACACCTTAACCTTTGCGATAACGAAGCTACCGCATTGCAATATGAAATATTGGCAAACCAATTGCCTTCTATGAATCAAAGAATTAAAGATGCGTACAAGAACACTCGAGAGTTTGTAAACTTCATTCAAGATGTTCTACCAAAAGCGAAAATAAATTTTGTTTCAGAAGATTTAGCAGAACAAGGCTTTACACCATCGGTGTTCTCTTTGGACCTGCCAACTAAAGGAAAAACGGAAGAAGAAAAAGAAACCTATAAAAGAAAGTTGAATCTTAAGCTGATCGAGCTAATGATAACAGAAATTCCAAACGAAAGTAAATTCTGCGTAAGCTACGGACAGTTAAGCGGGTGTTATTGGACTATTCCAGCCACCTCAACCCAGGGAACGACTAAAGAAGGAGATAAAGATTATATCGTTCGCGTATCCGTATCGCCTGACTTAGATTTGGAACGACATAAAGAAGTGTTTAGTGAGTTTGTTGAAGGAATTTAACTGTTTATTACTTCCTATCAATCCATAAAAAAAGGTGAGATTTCTATATCTCACCTTTTTTATATATAATAAGCTTTTGCTTGATTAGTCGTTAATTCCGACTACTTCAATTTCGAATGTCAACTCTTTCCCAGCTAATGGGTGGTTGGCATCTACTACAATGCTATCTTCTTTTACTTCTTTCACTATCAATGGAATTTCTTGTCCTTCAGGCGATCTAGAAACTAATCCCATCCCTACTTCTGGCTCCATTTCTTGTGGTAAGTGTTCTTTGGCAATCTCGTGTATTAAATCTTCACGTGGCTCACCATATGCTTCTTCCGATGGAATAACTAGTGTTTTCTTCTCATTTAATTTCATATCAAGCACGCCATTCTCAAACCCAGGAATTATCTGACCTTGACCAACTTGAAACTCTAATGGCTCGCGATCAACAGAACTGTCGAAAATCTCTCCATTGTTCAACTTACCAGTGTAATGTACTTTTATTTTGTCATTCTTTTTTACCTGACTCATAAATTTGTTTTTTGTGATTAATTAAAGTCGTATTACTTTAATTTCTCGCAAGGTCTAAGCTTATACAGAGAATTCCAAGAAAATAAGCAGTTATTTTTAATTTTTCACTAAAAAATAACAGTAACACATCAAATTTCTATACTAAATGCTATATAATCTCATTCCTTTTAAATTAAAACTGTACCTTTAAATTGTATTTTATCCTATAAAGCATCAGGCATAACAGATACAAGCTTCACTGATCCTATATTATGGAACTGAATAACAACTTTAGATTTTATCGCTTTTACATACAAGAGTAAATAAATTCGAAAAGAACATATAGCACAATGCACTTACCATTATGAAAATACTTCTAACTGGTGCCACAGGATATATTGGCAAAAGACTACTTCCGATATTAATCGGAAACGGACATCATGTAGTTTGTTGTGTACGCGATCCAAAACGTTTTAACCCTAAAGAATCTCTTCGCCCTTTTATAGAGGTTGTACAAGTAGACTTCTTGGATGCTACTACTTTAAACAATATTCCTAAAGACATCGATGCCGCTTATTACTTAATTCACTCCATGTCTAATTCCTCTGACTATGATGAACTAGAGGAAAAAACAGCCATCAACTTTAGAGATTATTTAAATGATACTGAGGCAAAACATGTAATCTACTTGAGTGGGATTGTAAATGAAGAGAAGTTATCCAAACATTTAAAATCACGTAAAAACGTAGAAAGTATTCTAGGTGAAGGCCGATTTAGTCTAACCACCTTACGAGCAGGAATTATTATAGGGTCCGGTAGTGCTTCTTTTGAAATAATGAGAGATCTAGTAGAGAAGCTTCCTATAATGATTACCCCAAAATGGCTTAACACCAAATGCCAACCCATAGGAATACGAGACGTTTTAAAGTTTTTAGAAAAGTCATTGCTCAAAGAAGAAATGTTCGATCAGAACTTCGATATCGGTGGTCCTGATATTCTCACCTATAAAGAAATGTTACTGGAGTATGCACGGATTAGAAAGCTAAAGCGACGTATCTATACCATACCTATTATGACACCAAGACTTTCCTCCTATTGGCTTTACTTTGTTACCTCTACCTCCTACAAGTTAGCTTCGTCGCTTGTAGATAGCATGAAAGTGGAGGTGGTATGCAGAGATCGTAGAATTAATGACATACTAGATATTCATCCAGCGGGCTATACAAAATCGATACAAAGGGCATTTTCAAAAATAGAAAGCAATGAAGTTATTTCTAGTTGGAAAGATGCACAAATAAGTGGTATAAAACTCATTAATATTTCCGATTTCGTTGAAGTACCTGAGTTCGGTTGTTTTAAAGATGTAAAAGAACGCGAGATAAGCTCTCCAGAAATAGTGCGCAACAGAGTTTGGAGCATAGGTGGCGACACGGGTTGGTATCATGCAGACTTATTGTGGAAAACAAGAGGTTTTATGGATAAGCTGTTTGGTGGCGTTGGTTTACGACGAGGAAGAACAAACGCAACCGAGCTTGAAGTTGGCGATGCCTTAGATTTCTGGCGGGTTATATACGCCAATAAAGAAGAAGGTAGACTGCTGTTATTTGCCGAAATGAAACTGCCCGGAGAGGCTTGGCTGGAGTTTAAAATAAAGCAAGATAAAATTATACAAACCGCAACTTTTAGACCTCATGGAATTTGGGGCAGACTTTATTGGTATGCCGTTTTACCATTTCATGGAATTATTTTTAAAGGGATGATAGATAAGATTGCTAAATGAAAAACAAGCTAATAGATATAAACGAAGTTAAAATAAAAAACTTAGATCCCATTCGTCCTGATTTACCTGAAATCCGTAAAGAAATCCAACATCTTGAATTCGCAAAATTAGGTGCTATAAATCTAGATAGGAATGGAGTTTATATTGGATGCGAGCGAGTAGAAAATGGGGGCTTTATATGAGCCGTTCCCAAAAGCATCGCAATTAAATGAAGTAATCGAGGTAATTAAAGCAGATAAATATGCTTATTTTTATGAATTATAACAGATAAGATAAAGGAGCAACCAGAGTAATCAAAATGAAAACGTACAAAGCAAATAAAAAGGGGTTTATCAGGTATCTACTAGCTTGTTTTTTCCTATAATACTCCCCGAAATTCGATCCAGAGGTTAAGTTTAAAATAAACATGTAAATTTAACCCTATGAAAAGAACAAGAAGAAAATTCACCGCAAAATTTAAAGCTCAAGTAGTTCTTGAAGCTATCAAAGAACGTCAAACA
>DATGSX010000109.1:0-9313 GCA_035302145.1 Flavobacteriaceae bacterium
CAATATGGTTCAGCAACTTGCTTATGCACTTAGCCATGCCAATGAATACTTGCACATTCTAAATAAAAAGGATACAATACTAAACGACCTGAACCTAGTTTTTCATGTGGCAATTGGGTCCAATTACTTCTTTGAAATTGCCAAACTTCGCGCATTGAGGTTGCTATATGCTAGCCTTGCAAAAGAATATAACGCCAATCCTATTTGCGAAATATTAGCCATGCCTACTAAACGAAATAAAACAATTTACGATTATAATGTAAATATGCTTCGCACGACTACCGAGTGCATGAGTGCTATTTTAGGTGGCGCAAATACGATAGAAAACATGCCATATGACGCAATTTTCCATAAGGCCAATCCGTTTGGATCGCGAATTGCTAGAAATCAACTAATAGTCCTTAAGGAAGAAAGTTTCTTCGACAAAGTGAGCAATCCGGCCGATGGCACCTATTACATTGAAAATCTAACCGAAGAGCTTGCCAATAAGGCATTAGAGTTATTTAAAAATATAGAGAAAGCCGGAGGTTTTATAAATCAACTTCATGAAGGTATCATCCAACGAAAGATATCTGAAAGTGCCGCCAAAGAACAAAAACTATTCGACAGCGGTAAATTAGTTTTGTTAGGAACCAATATACATCCAAATCCGGAAGACCATATGAAAGAGGATTTAGAGCTATTCCCTTTTGTAAAAAAGAATGTACGAAAAACACTATTCCCACCAATTATAGAGAATCGATTGGCAGAAGGCATAGAGCAAAAACGACTGGAAGAAGAAAAATAAAAAGCTAAAGACAGAAATGAGTAGAAAGAACTTTGATAACATACAGCTTTTAAAACCTACGGCTGAAACCTCATCAAAAATTTCGACTGAGGAAACAGCAGAAGGAATAACCATAAAGAGTAAATACACCAAAGAGGATTACGATAACTTATCACACGTAAACTTTGCTGCGGGAATAGCGCCACATCTTCGTGGACCTTACAGCACAATGTATGTAAGACGACCATGGACTATACGACAGTACGCTGGGTTTTCTACTGCTGAAGAAAGCAATGCATTCTATAGAAGGAATCTAGCAGCTGGTCAAAAAGGATTATCCGTAGCCTTTGATTTAGCAACTCACCGTGGCTACGACAGCGATCACGAGCGTGTAGTGGGCGATGTTGGAAAAGCAGGTGTTGCTATAGATAGCGTTGAGGACATGAAAATTCTCTTCGATGGTATTCCTCTAGATAAGATGAGCGTTTCTATGACCATGAACGGAGCGGTATTACCTATCATGGCATTCTATATAGTAGCAGCTGAAGAACAAGGAGTGGCTGTAGATAAACTTACAGGAACGATTCAGAACGATATTTTAAAGGAGTTTATGGTTAGAAACACTTATATATATCCTCCTACTCCATCTATGAAGATAATCAGCGATATTTTTGCCTATACGTCCAAAAATATGCCGAAATTCAATTCCATATCTATTTCTGGTTATCACATGCAAGAAGCCGGTGCCACAGCCGATATTGAACTTGCTTATACCCTAGCCAATGGTTTGGAATACATACGTACGGGATTAGCATCGGGAATGAAAATTGATGATTTTGCTCCTAGGCTTTCATTTTTCTGGGCAATAGGGATGAACCACTTTATGGAGATTGCCAAAATGCGAGCTGCACGAATGCTATGGGCGAAGCTGGTAAATCAATTCAATCCGAAAAATAAAAAGTCGCTTACCCTACGTACACACTGCCAAACTAGCGGATGGAGCCTTACCGAACAAGATCCGTTTAATAACGTAGCAAGAACCTGTATAGAAGCTGCTGCGGCTGCATTTGGAGGAACACAATCTTTACATACTAATGCACTAGATGAAGCTATTGCACTACCAACTGATTTCTCGGCACGAATAGCCAGAAACACACAAATATACTTACAAGAAGAAACCCAAATTACAAAAACAGTTGATCCATGGGCTGGAAGCTACTATGTAGAAAGCTTAACCAACGACATTGCTAACAAAGCTTGGGAGTTGATTCAGGAAATTGAAGAGTTAGGCGGTATGACAAAAGCTATAGAAGCTGGGATTCCAAAAATGCGCATTGAAGAAGCAGCAGCTAAAAAGCAAGCACGAATCGATAGTAATCAAGATATTATAGTTGGGGTAAACCAATACCGTTTAGAAAAAGAAGATCCACTTCAAATTTTGGATGTAGACAATGCCAAAGTTAGAAAATCGCAGATAGAAAGACTAGATCAAACCAAAGCAAATCGAGATAACGAAGCCGTTACAAAAGCACTTAATGCACTTACAGAATGTGCTAGGACCAATGAAGGGAATATGCTTGAACTAGCAGTGGAAGCAGCTAGGCATCGCGCTACGCTAGGGGAAATATCCGATGCTTTGGAAACAGTGTATGGAAGGTATAAAGCAGAAACAAAATCATTTAGTGGCGTGTATAGCAAGGAGATAAAAGATGACGAACCGTTTAAAAGAGCACAAGAATTAGCCGACCAATTCGCAGATATAGAAGGACGTCGTCCTAGAATTATGATTGCAAAAATTGGACAAGACGGACACGACCGTGGGGCAAAAGTAGTAGCAACAGGCTATGCTGACGTTGGATTTGACGTAGATATTGGGGCTCTATTCCAAACCCCAGCAGAAGTGGCTAAACAAGCAGTAGAAAACGACGTGCACATTTTGGGCGTCTCCTCTTTAGCTGCAGGACACAAAACTTTGGTTCCAGAAGTATTAGAAGAGCTAAAAAAATATGGTCGTGAAGATATTTTAGTAATAGTTGGAGGGGTGATTCCTGCACAAGATTATCAGTTTTTATTCGATGCAGGAGCAGTGGCAGTTTTCGGACCTGGAACTAGTATCAGTAACGCCGCTATTCAACTTTTAGAAATACTAATAGAACTACATAGTTAATCAACGTTTTACCTATCCATTAAAAAGCCTCGCTTTATTGTACAAAGCGAGGCTTTTATTAACTAATTCAACGAATAAATATTATTCAGTAAAAAAGAAACCGCTTGGGCTTACTCCAACGTTAAACACGTGAAGTTCCTCGCCCGATAGTAAGTCATAAACATAGACACTACCATTGCTAGAATAATCTTTTGCATCTCCTCCAAAATACAGTCCATTTTTAATAGCGGCACCATAAAATGCTTTATCTGTAAAAAACACACTTTCTGTTGGTAAGGTACTACTATCTAATTCCATAGCATAAATATTGCTTTCGGTTTCATAGGTTTCCCAATCCTCCTCGGATATCGTATAGTAAAGCAATCCTTGATCATACTCTAAATGTGATGGTGAAGTACCAATAAAATCAAACTCTTTGGTTACAGATAAACTACCTAAATCTATTTTCACCAACTTGCCATCGGTTGGTCCTCCATCTGCATAATCAGGTTTTCCACCAGCTAGTACCCATAAACTATTATCAACAAGTTGTAGTGAGTTTGGATTGTCCCCTACTTCTATTTCTTTTGCAACCGAATTACTAGTAACATCGATTACCGAAAGTATATTATTATGACCATAGCCACCTATATGAGCCACATACACTTGTTGGCCATTAGAGTCTATTTTCTCTGGGCCAAAGTCTACGGAAATACTCTCCACTACTTTCATTGTTTCTAAATCGATTACAGCAACATAATCGTCCGACTCATCAAAAGGATCGCCCCAGTTTGTTACATAGCCATATCCGTCTACAACAGTCATATATCTAGGGTTATCAATTCCCTCTTCTATTACATCTATAAGTGTAAAGTTGTGACGATCTACTACCACAATTTTATGAGAGTTGTTTACAACAACAAAAGCATAATCCTCATAGAAAGTAATAGATTGCGCAGTATCACCTAATACATCTCCTTCATTTGCCAATCTGTATATATTATTGGTAACCCCAGTAAACATATCATCGATAAAACTGATTTCGGTATTACCAGCATTGAAATTTCCTTCGTTAAGAACGAACATTCCATAAGTATAGTCGCCAACTATTTCAACTTCCTCTACATAGTCATCATCGCTGCTACAAGAGGCAAAAAGCAAAGCAACCAAGGCAAATAGTAATAAATGTAATCTTCTCATGTTTTTAAGTTGTTAAAAATTAAAGTTTATAAATAGATTAAAGTGTCTTCCAGGCATAGGTCTAGAAGGTAAATTCTCGTAATAGGTATCGTAAAGGTTTTTGATGCGTATACCAGCTAGGCCTTGTAATTCATTTAATGTAAATTGGTACTCCACAGCCAATTGGTGTACGTTGTACTCTTTTTGTTTATTTTTATTATCACTTGAGGTATACATTTCTCCATTAAATAGGGTTTGGTAAGAAGCATTCCAGTTCTTGTATTTATAAGTAAGGCTAGCGTTATATTTATGGTAAGGAACGTATATAAGTTGTTTTTTTAATTCTTGATCTTCTGCCTTGGTATAGGCATAAGCGATATCTATCCAGAATCTATGTTTGTCCAAGTTATATGAATAATGAGCTTCCAACTCCACTCCGTAATTTCTAGCTTCACTTATATTTATTGGATTCCATAAGGAACCTCTAGGCACCCACTTTATCATATCGGTAGATTGTATGTAATAAACCGCAGCAGATAGCCCATAATTCTGTTTACTCCATGAGTTTGCTACTTCGAATTGTATACTTTTCTCAGGTTCAATGTCTTCATTTCCACCAGCTGTCCAATACAAATCGTTGAAAGTTGGCACTCTGTAGTTTTTAGCTGCATTAAAATGAACGCTATAACTAGGTGATACCTGGTATTTCGTGTCGAAAGCAAATAGAAAAGGATTGGTAAAACCATTTAAAAATTCTTGACGTAAGTGTATCCCGTAACGCCATTTTTCTGAAAGGTGGTGATTGAACATTAGAATTGCAGCCCCCGTATCGCGATTAGCATCTTCTACATCCGAGCCTTTTCCATCAATATGGTTATACTGAAGTATTCCCGTAAGCTTCATCATAGCATTAAACCGATAAGCCAGACTATAATCCGTCCACCAAGTATTTGACTTGCCATAACTATAGTTCTTACTATTTTTATTTGCATAATAGCGGAACTGCTCAAATAAATGAGCAATTTTTAAACTGCTGGTCCAATTACCTAAATACATTTCCCAATGCAACAAGTTTCTAGTGTTATAGTCTCGATAGCCATCTCTCGCTGGTGCATGTAAAGTTCCTGAGAAATCCCTTTTTCCTTCGTACCAATTACTATGAAAATATAATCTATGATTGTCCTTACGCCAGCCTGCGCTCAATCCTAAACTATAATGATAAAATGCTGCATCAACATTTCGCTTAGATGTTTTAGGATACGGATAGTCATTTTCTGATTGTAGTCCTTCTAAAGAAACATCTAAATAGGAATTCTTTGTGCTTAATAAGCTCCGAATCTGACCATTGTAGGTACTAAAACTTCCAAATCCAAATTTCAATTGATGCTTATTCTCCTGGTCGAATTTTGGACTATTATCCAATAATATACTTCCACCAATCGCTCCACTACCAAAAGGTACACTACCACTTCCACTGCGAATAGTTAGTTTATCGATACTTCCTGTGAGTATGGTATTGAAATCGGTTTGACCGGTAAACATTGAGTTTATCGGTATTCCATTCCATAGTACGGCCGTTTGCGAAGCATTGGTGCCTCTAAAAGAAGGCGAAGAAACCATTCCATGCCCATTTTCTTTAAAATAGATTAGGGAATTGCTTTCTAATAAACTGGTGAACGTTCCGTTAGATCGACTCAAGATAGAATCGGACAACACTTTTTGGGTATACCCTTCAGAATATTCCTTCACGTTTTGGCTCCATAAGGTAACTGGCGCTAACACTTGAATACTATCCAAACTTTGCGCATGCATCCAGGTACTTAGGAAGACGAATAAATATATACAGATATGTCTCATACTCCATGCAACTTTTTTTCCCGAAAGTTGATATACTAGTTTAAGTTACACTCTGGCAGGTCTCCTGGCTTGTCTTTTGTTGCGTACCTTCCCATCCAAAAGTTTTGAACAGTGGTTTTTTGAAGAAGCGCAATAGCTTAGGTTTATAGCTAAGCTGACTTACAGTTGCGGGAACAGCTTCGGATTTTTACCGAATTCCCTTTTAAGGACAATACGTCCACCTAAAATGTGCTGCAAATATAAGGTTTTTTATTCTTCTTGCATGCTACCAATAAAAACTATTATTTTTGCGCTATGAGAAACTTCATGCTTTTTTTCGCTATTCTTTTATTAATCGGGTGTAAATCAGAAACTAAAGAGAAGGTAAAAACTTTACAGACCCAACCTAAAGAAAGTGATATTAAATATGCCACCACCTTCGATGTGCATCATTTTGATGGGTACAAAGAAATTTATATTCACGATTTATGGCCAAATAGCCAGACATCTTTACGCTACTTGCTAATAGAAGATTCCGATAAAGCACCTCGACATACTGAAGCTTACGATGCCGTAGTAAAAGTACCGATAAAAGAAATTGTGGTTACTTCTACTACCCACATTCCTTCGTTGGATATGCTAAACGAAACCGAAACTTTGGTCGGTTTCCCCGATTTAGATTTTATCTCTACCGAATCTGCTAGAGAACGGATCGATGCTGGAAAAGTAATGGGAATTGGAAAAAATGAAGATATAAATGTAGAGCGACTGCTAGAACTAAGCCCAGATGTAATTATAGGTTTTGCAGTAGATGGTCTAGACCCAAAACTACGCACAATTGCCAGAGCAGGTATCCCAGTACTTTATAACAGCGATTGGGTAGAAACCACACCTTTGGGAAAAGCAGAATGGATTAAGTTCTTTGGAGCCTTGTATGGAAAATATGAATTAGCAACAGAGGTATTTGAGCAAGTAGAGCAAGACTATTTAAAAACCAAGGAATTGGCCAAGAAGGCAGTTGACAAACCAACAGTTCTTAGCGGAGCTATGTATAAAGACATTTGGTTTATAGCACAAGGAAATAGCTGGGCTGCCCAATTTATAGCCGATGCCCAAGGCGAGTACCTATGGAAGGATAGCGAGGGTACTGGAAGTATTTCTTTAGGGATGGAAAACGTATTAGAAAAAGCACACGGTGCCGATATATGGCTAAATCCCAGTGCGTTTATCTCTAAATCGGAAATGGATAAAGCAAATAAAGTTTATGCCGAGTTCGATGCCTATAAAACTGGAAACATCTACAGTTATGTACCTAAAATCGGTCCTACAGGAGGAGTGATTTATTTTGAACTAGCCCCAAATAGACCAGACCTTGTATTAAAAGACATGGTACATATTTTCCATCCAGAGCTTTTACCCAATTATACTCCGTATTTTTACACAAAACTAGAATAGTAAATTCATGCAAAATCAGAAATCGTATAGGTTGCATTTTATTGTTTTGAGCATTGCGCTTATAGCGATGTTTCTGGTTAATATTAGTTTAGGACAATCCAAAATTCCCTTATCGGAGATACTATCTAGTTTAATGGGCAATGGATCTTCTAAGCATATTTGGGAGTTTATCGTTATAGAACATCGCCTTCCTAAAGCTATTACGGCTATTATTGCAGGTGGTGGTTTGTCGGTTGCAGGACTTATAATGCAAACTATGTTTCGTAATCCACTTGCCGATCCGTTTGTATTGGGACTAAGCAGTGGTGCAAGTCTGGGAGTAGCCTTACTTTTATTAGGCGCTGGTGCATTTGGGGGAGTTGTTGGTGTGCTACTAACTAGCCAATGGAGTTTAGTATTAGCCGCAGCAGCAGGAACTTTATTGGTACTACTCGCAGTTGTGGCCATAAGTGTTCGAGTAAAAGATACCATGACCCTATTGATTATTGGAATCATGTTTGGAAGTTTTACATCGGCCATAGTGGGAGTTCTTTCTTACATTTCTACCGCAGAGCAATTACAACGTTATATATTTTGGTCTTTTGGAAGTTTAGGCGATATCTCCTGGCAAGGAATACGTATATTAAGCCTATGTTTCGCTTTTGGAATTATTTTAAGCATACTAAGTTGCAAAGCACTAAATGCCCTACTCCTAGGACAGCAATATGCCCAGAGTATGGGATTGAATATTAAACGAACTAACCTTTTATTGGTTGTAGCTACAAGTATCTTGGCCGGAAGTATCACGGCTTTTGCAGGGCCTATAGCTTTTGTTGGATTGGCAGTGCCTCATCTTACAAGACAAATATTCGATACCTCCAACAATTTTATTTTAATGCCTGCAGTATTGCTATATGGAGCAACCCTTTTATTGTTTTGCGATATTATTGCACAAATGCCATTTTCAGATACCACACTTCCTATTAATGCCATTACATCGTTTATAGGTGCGCCTATAGTTATCTGGTTATTAGTACGTAAAAAGAAATTACAGTTTTAGAATATGATAGCGGAGACACCATATAGCATAGAAGTAAAGGATTTAGACATCGGTTATAAAAAACCAAGGTTAAAGTTATTATTGGAAAACTTAAACTTCGGATTAAAATCGGGTAACCTCATCTCAGTTATCGGTGGAAATGGTGTTGGGAAAACTACTTTACTACGTACATTAGCCAAGTTGCAAACCCCTTTAGAAGGAGAAGTTTATATTAATAATAAACCTTTAAGTTCACTTACAAATACTGCTTTAGCAAAAGAAGTTAGTTTGGTTCTTACCAATCCTCCTGCATCTAAAAGCTTAAGCGTTTATGAGTTTATTGCGTTAGGTAGATACCCACACACTAATTGGTTGGGGAGACTTTCTGATATAGATCTTCAAAAGGTAGCTAAAGCCATTCAAGTAACAGAAGTTGAAGGCTTATTAGAATACAAATGTTACCAGCTTAGTGACGGACAGTACCAACGCATTGCTATAGCCCGATCCATTGCACAAGACACCCCTATTATAATATTGGACGAACCTACTACACATTTAGACCTTTACCATCGTGCTTATGTCTTAAAACTATTACAAAATTTAGCACAAAAGCATAACAAAACTATTTTATTCTCCACCCACGAAATAGAACTCGCCCTTCAGTTAAGCGATCAAGTTTTATTACTACAGCCCAAGCAAGTTAAACTAGATACACCTAATAAAATTATTGAGAGTAATTTATTGAATAATCTCTTTCCAGAAGATACTATCTACTTCGATCCCGCTACAAAGCAATTTAAAGCTCGATAAATAAGCATTTGAAGGTAAAAACTATAGCATTCACAATATTTTACTGTAGGTCAATACTTTACAATTAAACCATTCTTACTACGGCTTTAACCCTTGCTATATC
>DATGSX010000110.1:0-21565 GCA_035302145.1 Flavobacteriaceae bacterium
TACAAATGTTTTTCACGATCTAAAACTAATGTGTATACTTATGAATGCACTATAATGAAAGCAGACTGGATCGAAGAAAATGGGCATCTTCGATTTGAGGTTACGGCCAATAGGTTTTTGCGAAACATGGTTAGAGCGATGGTGGGAACGTTACTGGATGTAGGTCGAGGTAAATGTAGCCAAGAAGAGTTTGAAAAAATATTACAAAGTAATAATAGGTGTGAAGCAGGGACTTCTGCTCCGCCATATGGACTGTATTTAAAACGAATAATCTATCCAAAAGAAATTATTAGTTAGATGAAAGAGGAAGGAAAAGCATTTGATTTTAAACTGTTCGGCAGGTTGTTGCAGTATGCAAGACACTACCGATTAGTTTTTTATTTTGTTGCTTTTGTAGCGATTGCTATATCTGGTATAGCCATCTTACGTCCATATCTATTAAAACTTACTATAGATGGTCCTATAAAAGGAAAAGATCCAAATCTGTTATTACTTTTCATACTTCTTACTTTAGGTGCTTTGATATTGGAAGTGGTTTTCCAATTAGCATTTATTTATTACGCTAACTGGTTAGGCCAGAATGTTATTCGAGATATTCGTAATGATTTGTTTAAGCGAATGCTAAACTTCAAAATGAAGTATTTTGATCGTAGCTCGGTAGGACGCTTAACTACCCGAACAGTAAACGATATAGAAACTATCTCAAGTATTTTTAGCGAAGGACTATTTGTAATTATTAGCGACCTACTGAAAATGTTAGTAGTTGCTGGGTTTATGATGTTTCAAAGCTGGAGGTTAAGCCTTATCGTTTTTGCTATAATGCCTGTAATTCTCTATGCTACACGTTTGTTTCAACGAGCGATGAAAGCAGCTTTCGAAGAGGTGCGCAGAGAAGTAGCCAACCTTAATTCCTTTGTGCAAGAACGTATTACAGGAATGAAAATAGTACAACTGTTTACCAGAGAGGAAGAAGAGTTCGATACGTTTGATGAGATAAACAAGAAACATAAAAGAGCTTGGATAAAAACGGTATGGTATAACTCTATTTATTTTCCAATTGCAGAATTGTCTGCAAGTGTAGCCTTGGGGCTTGTTGTTTGGTATGGTGGGTTAAATGCACTTGGAGGAGGTGTAGTAACACTTGGTATTATCACAGCTTTTATAGATTTAACGCAAATATTATTTCGTCCGTTACGGCAAATAGCAGATAAGTTTAATACCCTACAAATGGGAATGGTTGCAGCAAATAGAGTTTTTGGAATTTTGGATACCGAAGCAAGTATTCCCGATACTGGTACTAAAGTATTAGGTCGTGCTACAGGGGTGATTAGTTTTAAGGATGTTTACTTTGGTTACGATGAGGAAACCATGGTGCTGAAAGGCGTTAGTTTTGATGTGCAACCAGGGGAGACTATGGCTATTGTTGGGGCAACAGGTGCTGGAAAAACAACAATTATCAATTTGCTTTCTCGATTTTACGAGATAAATAAAGGTGAAATTTTAATAAATAATACTTCAATAAAAGATTATACGCTAACCTCTTTACGTAAGGAAATTGCTGTAGTCTTGCAGGATGTAATGTTGTTTGCAGATTCAATTATGAACAACATCACGCTAAATAATCCTGAGATAAACGAAGAAGAAGTTTGGGCAGCAGCTGAAGCAATAGGGGTGTCTGAGTTTATTGAAACATTACCAGGAGGGTATCATTATAATGTAAAAGAACGTGGAAGTATGCTTTCTTCTGGACAGCGACAGCTTATTTCGTTTTTACGAGCTTATGTAAATAAACCTAGTGTTTTAATTCTCGATGAAGCAACATCATCTGTAGACTCGTATTCCGAAGAGTTGATTCAAATTGCTACCGAAAGAATTACGAAAAACAGAACATCAATAATTATTGCACACAGACTTGCAACGATTCAAAAGGCCGATAAAATATTGGTGATGGATGCAGGTAAAGTGGTGGAAATAGGTTCGCATAAAGAGCTTTTAGCAAAAGAGGACGGATATTATAGAAAGCTATTTGAAGTGCAGTTTCAAGCGGAGGTATAGGCTTATTCTACTAATTTCAAATCATGATCGATAATGTTTTGTAGGTCGGACAACGTATCGTAGACTACAAAATCACCATTTCTAAAATAGGAAATATGGCCATTTTCCTCAGAGACCACTAAACATACCGCGTCGGTTTCTTCCGATATACCCATAGCTGCACGGTGTCGTAAACCAAATCGCAAAGGGATGCTTCTGTTTTCTGATAAAGGAAGAATTACACGAGTAGCAGTTATTTTTGTGCCTTCAATAACTATTGCACCATCGTGTAGCGGACTGTTATGGTAGAAAATACTTTCTAATATTGGCTGGTTTACAGCGATGTCCATCGCATCACCACTAGATTTTACAAACTCTAAACTTTCACTTCGTTTAATAACGATTAAAGCTCCTGTATTGCTACTAGAAAACTTCTTACATGTATCTACCAAAATAGGGCTAATTGTGCTTTTGTATTCTGTATCCTTAGAAAAAAGACTAAAATAACGTTGCTTCATTCTTGAAGTAAAGCTCGTAGTTCCGATAACTAATAAGAAGCGGCGTATTTCTTGTTGAAAAACGACGATTAATGCGAACATTCCTACACCTAGGAAACCACCTAGAATTTTGCTAAAAAGCTCCATCTCTAGAAGTTCTGTAAGCATCCAGACTACATATAGAATAACAATACCGATAAATATCTGAATCGCTGCGGTGCCTTTTAATAACTTATATACGTTAAACAAAAGGAAAGCCACCAAAACGATGTCTATGATGTCAATTATTCTAATGTTTAAAAAATCCAATGTATTATTTTTTCTTATTAATCTAATTCCTCTATAAAGCTATACATTTTCCCCGAACGAAGGTAGTTCTTGTAGAATTCTAATGCATTCCATTGCTTCTTTTACATCGTGAACTCTTAAAATGTTACTACCTCTAGCTAAGGCTATACTATGTACTACAGTAGTGCCATTTAAAGCTTCGGAAGCTTCAATTTGTAAGGTTTTATATATCATAGACTTTCTAGACACTCCTGTTAAAATAGGTGTGTCTAAATTTTTGAAAACATTCAATTGATCTAATAACTCATAATTTTGTTTTCTAGTTTTTGCAAATCCAAAACCTAAATCAATTATCACGTCGTTTATTCCCAGAGCACGTGCTTGTGCTATACGCTCTGTAAAGTAATAGTATATATCGGTAATTAAGTTATTATAGGTAGTGTTCTTTTGATCTTGCATGGTTTTTGGGCTACCTCGCATGTGCATCATTATGTAGGGCACGTTTAATTGAGCCACTGTCTGTAACATATTGTCATCTAAAAGTCCAGCCGATATATCATTTATAATTGCTGCTCCATGGGAAATGGCCTCCTTTGCTACTTTACTTCTATAAGTATCTACAGAGATTATTGCTTCTGGAAATCTTTTTAAAATGGCATCGATTATGGGTAATACACGATTTAGCTCTTCGTCTACCGAGACATCTTTTGCATTTTGCCTAGAACTATATCCACCAACATCCAAAAAGGTTGCTCCGTCTTCTAGCATTTGTGATGCTAATCGCAAGATAGAGTCGGTATCTTTTGGTTTTTCACCATCAAAAAATGAATCCGGTGTTATATTTATAATCCCCATTACTCTTGGGGTGTTAAAATCTATTAGTGTACCTTTGCAGTTAAGTGATTTCAATTTTATATATTGCTTAATTCAAGCGAAATTTACGTAAAATTTAATAGTTACATGCAGAAAACTTCCAAACAATACGATGCGGTTATAGATGCTTGTCGCCAATTGTTTTGTTCTAAGATGCAGGATTATGGATCTGCTTGGCGAATCCTAAGACTTCCGTCGCTAACCGACCAAATATTTATTAAAGCACAACGCATTCGCGGGTTGCAAGAAAATAAAGAACAACGTGTAAACGAAGGCCAGGATGTTGAGTTTATAGGAATAATAAACTATTCGGTAATGGCGTTAATTCAAAGTGAGTTGGGCGTTGCCGAACAACCAGATCTTAATGATGAAAAAGCAACAAAACTTTACGATAAGCAAGTGAAAATTGCTAAAGAACTAATGGAAAATAAGAATCATGACTATGGGGAAGCATGGAGGGATTTACGCGTTAGTTCTTTGACCGATTTAATCTTGCAAAAACTATATCGAGTAAAGCAAATAGAAGATAATAAAGGGAAAACTTCGGTGTCGGAAGGTGTAGACGCTAATTACCAAGATATTATAAACTATGCTGTGTTTGCGCTAATTCACTTAGAGGAAGAAAAGGAGAAAACAATAAATTAATAACAAATAAAATATTTTTTAAATGCGTTGGATTGTTCAAATAGCTAGAATAATTGTTGGGTTGCTATTTATTTTTAGTGGTTTAATTAAGCTAAACGACCCGATGGGTTTTGCTTTTAAACTACAAGACTATTTTGACCCCAATGTTTTAAATCTTGGCTTTTTAGTGCCTTACGCTCTCACACTTGCCGTTATTATCGTTATTTTCGAAGTCCTTATTGGAATTATGCTATTACTTGGAGTGGCGCGTAAGTTTACGTTGTGGAGTTTAATCCTAATGATTCTTTTCTTTACTTTCCTAACCTTTTATTCCGCATACTTCAATAAGGTAACCGACTGTGGATGCTTTGGTGATGCTATATCGCTTACGCCTTGGCAGTCCTTTTACAAAGATTTAATTCTACTCTTCTTAATCGTTATACTCTACGTTGGAAGAGTATATATACAACCTATTTTAAATAAACGAGTTCGAGCATTTATTGTGTTTTTAAGTTTTGTTCTATCCTTGAGTATTACTTACTACGTTTTGGATAACCTTCCGATTATCGATTTTAGACCCTATAAAATTGGTGCGAATATTCAAGAGGGAATGGAATATCCTGAAGATGCAGAAGAACCTGTATATAACTATCATTGGTGGTTTGAGGTAAACGGTGAAGAGCAGGTAATTACCACACAAGGTAACTATCCAGATGTAGATGGCAAGTTTTTACGTGTCGATACAGAACTGGTTTCCTTAGGGTACGAACCACCCATTCTTGACTTTACTATTGAGAAAGATGGGGTAGACTATACCGAGGAATTTTTAAATACCCCAAAGTTAGTGATGGTGGTAGCCTACGACCTTGATATAGCTCGAGAGAAAAATGATGTAGGAATGCGAAAGCTTAGCGACATGGCTAAAAAAGCACGTCTACAAGGATATGAGGTCATTGCCGTATCAGCTTCTACCGAGCAAAAAGCAAATTCGGTAAAAGAAGAGTTCGACTTACCTTTCGACTTTTACTTTTGCGACGAAACTGCTTTAAAAACGATTGTGCGTAGTGTACCTGGCATTTTAGTGTTGCATAATGGAACTATTGTGGATAAGCAGCATTGGAGAAATATGCGGAAAATAGATTTTAAATCTGAATAGGAAAGTGGGAAGCTACTTGGTTAAAAATATAGGTTATGCAGCCTTGACACTCTTCGGGGTAGTGACCGTAATTTTCCTTCTTTTCGCTGTGCTTCCTGGAGATCCAGCTAGAATGATGTTGGGTCAAAATCAAACACCAGAGCAATTAGCAAATGTGAAAAAGAAATACGGGTTCGATTTACCCATAGGCAAACAATACCTTTATTATTTAAACGATTTATCTGTTATCTCTTTACATAGTAAAAACCCTGATGACTATACTTATTTACAAAAGGAAAAATACCAATACAAGCGCTTATTCGATACAGAAACTTCAACTTGGGTTCTTAAACTTCCATATTTAAGAGAGTCTTTTCAGAAAAATAATAAACCAGTAACCGAAATTATTACTGAAACTCTTCCCAATACCTTTTTACTGGCCGTTGTAGCGATATGTATCGCTTTGATACTTGGCATTATTTTAGGAATAGTCTCTGTGCTTACAAAAGATAGTTGGATAGATATTAGTATTCAGTTTATTAGCACCTTAGGCATGAGTATTCCTTCTTTTTTTAGTGCCGTATTATTCGCATGGATTTTTGGATATGTTTTGTACCAATACACAGGGTTACCTATATCAGGTAGTTTATATGAAGTAGATGATTTTGGCGAAGGAAAATATATACAATGGAGAAATCTTATTTTACCTTCTATAGTATTAGGCATTCGACCACTTGCTGTGGTTAGTCAATTGATGCGTAACTCTTTATTGGAAGTGATGAATCAAGACTATATCCGAACAGCTTTTGCTAAAGGATTGGGAATGCGAGCTGTATTGATGAAACACGCATTACAAAATTCTTTAAATCCTGTTATTACGGCGTTGTCAGGCTGGTTTGCATCAATGTTAGCAGGAGCAGTTTTTGTAGAGTATATCTTCGGATGGAATGGTTTAGGTAAAGAAATTGTAGAGGCACTTAACACCTTAGATCTGCCTGTAATTATGGGGGCAGTCTTGGTAATTGCTACTATGTTTATCATTATAAATATTCTGGTCGATAGCCTGTATGCATGGCTAGACCCTAAAATTAAATTAAATTGATTATGCGAAAGAAAATTGTTGCAGGTAATTGGAAAATGAATCATAATAAAAAAGAAGCTGTTGCTTTTGTTAAAGCTTTGGCTACTAAAGAAATTCCAGAAGATGTTCATATGATGATTGCACCATCATTTGTTGTTCTCGATGCTTGTAAGCAAGCTGCGGGTGAGGATTTAATTATTGCATCTCAAAACATAAATCAACATGATAGTGGCGCCTATACAGGTGAAGTTTCGGCAGATATGTTGAAGAGCATTGGGGTAAATACGGTTATTATCGGTCATAGCGAACGCCGTTCTATTTATGGGGAAGATCATAGCATTTTAGCTGATAAGGTAAAGCAAGCAGCTACAAATGGCTTGGACGTCGTTTTCTGTATTGGCGAAAGCTTAGCCGAACGAGAAGCTGGAAAAGTTGAAGAAACGGTAAAAAAGCAATTAGAGGATAGCTTATTCTTTTTAGATGCTGCACAAATAAAGAATGTGGTGATTGCCTACGAGCCAGTTTGGGCAATTGGAACAGGAAAAACTGCTAGTCCACAACAAGCACAAGATGTGCATGCTTACATAAGACAACTATTGGAAGAAAAATATAGTGCTGCTATCGCTCAAGAAATATCCGTTTTATATGGTGGAAGTGTAAATGCCGAGAATGCAAAAGATTTATTCTCACAACCAGATGTGGATGGTGGGTTAGTTGGAGGTGCTTCGCTTAAAGTAGATAGTTTTGTACAGTTATTACACTCATTTTAAATAGCGATATGAAAGATACCTATATAGAATATAGCTTTAAAGTAGCACCACTAGAACCAGGCGTAGAGATACTAATTGCGGAGTTAAGTTATCTAAACTTCGATAGTTTTGCAGAAACTGATGACGGAGTAATGGCTTATATTCTAAAAGATTATTGGCGGGAAGACGTTTTAGATAACGTGCGAATCCTACAGAATTCGGAGTTTGAAATTACTTGGGAACAGAAGGAATTTGAACAGATAAATTGGAATGAAGAGTGGGAGAAAAACTTTGATCCAATTCTTGTAGGTGATGCTTGCTATGTACGTGCGCCGTTTCACGAAAAAAAGGAAGTGGCCTACGATATTATTATCGAGCCAAAAATGTCATTCGGTACGGGCCACCATGAAACCACTTATATGATGTTGGAGTACATACTTACAGCAGATGTGGAAAATAAGACCATATTAGATATGGGATGTGGTACGTCTGTTTTAGCCATTTTGGCATCTAAACGTGGAGCAAAAGAAGCTGATGCAGTAGATTTTGATAATTGGTGTTATGAGAATAGCCTTGAGAATATAGCATTGAATAAGTGCAAGAACATTCAAGTATATGAAGGAGCAGTTGAGGTGCTAGAAACACTTTCTACTGAAGCTAATCCGAAATTTGATGTAATATTTGCCAATATTAATCGAAATGTACTGTTAGAAGATATCCCAAGCTATTCAAAACACCTAAAAAATGGTGGCGAGCTGTACGTAAGTGGTTTTTATAAGGAAGACTTAACTAGTATAAAAGATGTGGCATCTTCTGCAGGAATTACTTTTGTAGATAATAAAGAGCGGAATAACTGGATAGCCGCTAGGTTTAAAAAGTAAACTAAATATGTCTAGTAAGGAAAAAGAAGTAGAAATAGCAGTGGAGAAATCAACGGAAACTCACGAGTTGATTTTACTGAATGATGATGTAAACACTTTCGATTATGTGATAGATGTTCTGATTCGCGTATGCAATCATACCCCGATTCAAGCCGAACAATGTACATTGCTTACACATTTTAAAGGAAAGTGTAGTGTATCTTCTGGAAGTTTAGAAGATATGATTGCTCTGTGTTTGAGATTGTTAGATGCGAATCTTAGTGCAGAAGTTAAATAACAAGTGATTTTTGTTTGGAAATAATTTTGGAAGTAATAAAAACTATTCTATATTTGCATCGCAATCACAGAGAAGGCCTCGTGGCGCAACTGAATAGCGCATCTGATTACGGCTCAGAAGGTTGCAGGTTTGAATCCTGCCGAGGTCACAAAGAAAATCGCAATCATCTAAGTATTAGGTGATTGCGATTTTTCATTTATAGAACTGTATCTTTTCTGTATTATTCCTAACTTTATATTCTAAGCACCAAACACAAAACTATGTTCGCTATAGAGCAATACATCCGAAATATTCCAGACTTCCCAAAAAAAGGAGTCCAGTATAAAGATATTACCCCACTGTTATTAGATCCAAAAGTGATGGAGGCTACTTTAGATGCATTGCTAAAACCTTTGGCTGGACAAAAGATTGATAAAGTTGTAGGGGTAGAGGCCAGGGGCTTTCTGTTTGGAATCTTATTAGCTAAAGAATTAAATGCTGGATTTGTGCCTATACGTAAACCTGGGAAACTACCTTACGATACCATAAGTGCTACATACGATTTAGAATACGGCACCGATAGCATACAAGTGCATACCGATGCTATACTTCCAGGTGAAAAAGTCTTGATGCACGATGATGTCTTAGCTACTGGTGGTACAGCTTCAGCTGCCTGTTCGTTAATCGAAAGATTAGGAGGTGAAATAGTTGCCTGTAATTTTATATTAGAACTGAAGGATTTAAAGGGAAGGGAAAAACTAAAAGAGTTTGATATTCGAACCCTTGTTTCTTATTAGCAGTGAATCTAAAAAAGTTATATTCTGCAATAAGTTTATAATTAAGGTAAGCTGTTTTTAGTTACCCATGCACGCCAACCTAATAAAAGTTTTTGGGAAGTGGTAAGGCTCATTACATCAACACCCTTCTTAGTTAAACTAGGTAAAATGGCTTTATTTGCTTTTGCAAGTATCGAGAAGAATTTCTGCTTCATTAATTAAGAGTATGTATCTTTAGCGTAATATAAAGAATTTTTTAATCATACTCTATATGTTAAGCTTTAGGCTGAAAATCCTTGTTGTTTTATTTTTCCTTACTTCTTCGGTAATAGCACAACCCAAACCCGCTTATGAATTATATCGAGCAAACGGCAAGAAAATACGTTATCCAAGAATGCTAAAGAAACTGCAGAAAGCCGATATTGTGTTTTTTGGGGAACTGCACAACAATGCTATTGCCCATTGGTTAGAACTTGAGTTGGCTATGGATTTGCACGAACGACAATCTATTCAGCTCGGTGCAGAGATGTTAGAAGCGGATAATCAAAAATCATTAGATGCATATCTGAAAGGAGAGATAGATATATCTGAGTACAAAAATCAAACTAGATTATGGCCAAACTATAAAACAGACTATGCACCTATTGTAGATTGGGCTAAAGAAAATAACATCCGATTTACAGCTACCAATATTCCAAGACGATTTGCTAATATGGTGTATAAAGACGATTTTAAAGCTTTAGATAGTTTGTCCGAAAAGGAAAAGTCATGGATTGCACCTTTGCCAATTCCGTTGGATGTAGAGTTAGAAACCTATCAAGAAATCTTAACAATGATGGGTGATCATGGAACACTTTTACTTGTGAAAGCACAAGCTATAAAAGATGCTACTATGGCGCACTTTATATTAAAAAACAAACAACCTAATACACTCTTTCTACATTATAATGGCGCTTTTCATACCAATAAACACGAAGGTATTGTCTGGTATATAAATAAATATAAGGAAGGATTGAAGGTGAAAACTATTACAACGGTAGAACAAACTGATATTAGCAAACTGGAAGGCCAACATAGGAATACAGCGGATTATATCTTAGTTGTACCAGAGACTATGACCAAAACCTATTAGTTAGTTGTATTTGCTTACCACTACTAAATTGGCGAAAGCCTAGGGTTGTAGCGCGATAACTATGTTAATAGTATAAAGTAGTACCATTGTCAAAAAAGTAACAAACTTTTCTCTGAATGGTCGTAGATAATCTTATTTTTGTAAAAACATAACCATACAATGAGTCAAGAAGTTTCTAAACGCTATGCACAGCGTGGTGTATCGGCCTCTAAAGACGATGTACACAAAGCGATAAAAAATATTGACAAAGGGCTTTTTCCACAAGCTTTTTGTAAGATTATTCCTGATTACCTAACCAATGATCCTGAATATTGCATTGTTATGCATGCCGATGGCGCAGGAACAAAGTCTTCATTGGCTTATATGTACTGGAAGGAAACAGGCGACCTGTCGGTTTGGAAAGGCATTGCACAAGATGCTTTGATTATGAATGTAGACGACTTGCTTTGCGTAGGTGCTACCGATCATATTTTAATGTCTTCGACTATCGGCAGAAATAAAAATCGAATTCCAGGCGAGGTAATTGCTGCTTTAATAGAGGGAAATAACGAAGTAGCCGAAGAGTTACAAAAGCATGGCGTAAATGTTTATCCAACAGGCGGTGAAACTGCTGATGTTGGAGATTTAGTAAGAACTGTAATAGTTGATTCCACTGTAACTGCACGCATGAAACGCGCCGATGTAATAGATAATGCTAATATAAAACCGGGTAATGTTATTGTAGGATTAGCATCATTTGGACAAGCTACTTATGAAAACGAATACAATGGTGGAATGGGAAGTAACGGGCTTACTTCTGCAAGGCATGATGTGTTTGGCGATGATTTAGCAAAGAAATATCCAGAAAGCTTTGATCCAGAAGTTCCTGGAGATTTGATTTATTCGGGGACAAGAGCATTAACCGAAAAACTAGAGGGAGTATCAGTTGATATTGGGAAATTAGTGCTTTCGCCAACTAGAACTTATGCACCAATTATTAAAAAGATTTTACAAAAGTATACCAATAAGGATATTCAAGGAATGGTGCATTGTAGTGGAGGAGCACAAACAAAAGTGTTACACTTCGTAAACGAAATGCACATTATAAAAGATAATTTATTCCCAACGCCCCCTTTATTTGAACTGATTCAAGAAGAGAGTAAGACGGACTGGAAGGAGATGTATCAAGTCTTTAATATGGGGCATCGTATGGAAATTTACACCAATGAAACAGTGGCTAAAGATATAATTGCCATTTCAGAAAGCTTTGGCGTAGCAGCGCAAATAGTGGGTAGAGTGGAAGCTTCTGAAGAGAAAAAACTCACTATTACTAGTCCGCATGGTAGATTCACTTACCATTAATTAAGAGGATAGATTGTATCCGATATATTTAAGCTGATAAAAAATGCGTATTTTTGCATTATAGAAATAAGATTTATGTTAGAGAGATTAGAATTTATAAAACAGCGTTTTGACGAGATAACAGATCTGATTATCCAACCAGATGTTATCGCCGATCAAAAGCGTTATGTAGAACTTACCAAGGAGTATAACGACTTGAAGAAGTTGTTAGAAAAAAGGGAAGAGTATTTGACGAACAATGCTCGTATTGAAGAGGCGGAGGAAATAATTGCCGATGGAAGTGACGAGGAGATGGTAGAGATGGCAAAGATGCAATTAGATGAAGCAAAGGAAAATATCACTAAATTAGAAGAAGAAATCCGCTTCATGTTAATTCCAAAAGATCCAGAAGACTCTAAAAATGCCGTGATGGAAATTCGAGCAGGAACAGGAGGTGATGAAGCTAGTATTTTTGCTGGAGATTTATACCGTATGTATACTAGGTATTGCGAAAGTAAAGGTTGGAAAACTAGTACTATAGATTACAACGAAGGAACCAATGGTGGATTTAAAGAAATCCAATTTGAGGTTACTGGTGAAGATGTATACGGAACGCTAAAGTTTGAGGCTGGTGTGCATCGAGTACAACGTGTACCACAAACCGAAACTCAAGGAAGAGTACATACTAGTGCAGCAACGGTGATGGTTATGCCCGAAGCCGAAGAGTTTGATGTGCAAATCGATCCAAACGACGTTCGAATAGATTACTTCTGTTCTTCAGGACCAGGCGGTCAAAGTGTTAACAACACCTATTCAGCTGTTCGATTAACGCACGAGCCAACAGGATTGGTGGCTCAATGTCAGGATCAGAAATCACAGCATAAAAACAGAGAGCAAGCATTTAGAGTATTGCGCTCAAGATTGTACGACTTAGAATTAGCAAAACGTCAAGCCGAAGAAGCAGAAAGACGTGGTTCTATGGTTACTAGTGGCGATAGAAGTGCGAAGATTCGTACCTACAACTATCCACAAGGCCGTATGACAGAACATAGAATCAATCTTACTCTTTATGATTTAGACAATATCATGGACGGTGATATCGGAAAAATAATAGAGGAACTTCAGTTAGTAAGCAATACAGAAAAACTAAAAGAAGCAGGCGAAGCTTTTTAATCTAAGTCTATGGATATCCAAAAACTCGTTGCAGAGATTCGACGTAAAAAATCTTTCTTGTGTGTAGGATTAGATGTTGATATTGATAAAATTCCTAAGCAACTTCTTGTGGAAGACGATCCTATTTTTGCTTTTAATAAAGCGATAATCGATGCTACACAGGAATATGCTGTCTCTTTTAAACCAAATATTGCATTCTATGAAGCCTATGGTTTAGATGGCTGGAAATCTTTAGAACGAACCATAGCCTATGTCAATGAGAAGTATCCGGAAATATTTACTATTGCCGATGCAAAACGTGGAGATATAGGAAATACTTCTACACGCTACGCCGAAGCTTTTCTGCGAAATTTGAATTTCGATTCTATTACAGTAGCACCCTATATGGGGAAAGACTCGGTGGAGCCATTTTTAGAATTCACAGATAAGCACACTATTTTATTGGCCTATACATCGAATAAAGGAGCTGATGATTTTCAGAATTTAAAGGTCGATGAATTACCTTTACATTTAAAAGTAATCGAAACTTCTAAGTCTTGGAGGAATAGTGAAAACTTGATGTATGTGGTGGGTGCAACTAAAGCAGGAGCTTTACGTGCTATTAGAGAGATAATTCCAAATAGTTTTTTATTGGTACCTGGAGTAGGGGCACAAGGTGGTAGTTTGAAAGAGGTTTGCGAGAATGCCTTAACGGAAGATGTTGGTTTATTGATCAACTCTTCGCGCGGTATAATCTATGCTTCACAAGGAGCTGATTTTGCAGAGGCTGCACAAGCTGAAGCTAAGAAGTTACAACAACAAATGAAGGCTTTTTTATAAAATGCAGTTTACTGATGCATTAGGAAACACTTTTAATTCGATTCCAAAAGAGGAATTGCGAATTGTGTCCCTGGTGCCATCACAAACAGAACTTCTAATAGATTTAGGCTTAGAAGAGCAATTAGTGGGTATAACAAAATTCTGCGTACACCCTGTAGATTTACGACAACGAAAAGAAGTTGTAGGGGGTACCAAACAATTACACAAAGACAAGGTTGCAGCATTAAATCCAACTCTTATTTTATGTAATAAGGAAGAAAATACTAAAGAAATTGTAGAGGATTTACAAGAGATTGCCCCAGTTTGGGTAACGGACATTTTTACTTTAGACGATGCATTGCAGACCATTTTAGACTTAGGAGAGTTTTTAGATGTGGTCCCTATAGCAACAAAACTCGTAGAGGAAATTCAAAATGAAGCTGATAGTTTTGCTGAGTTTATGAAGGGCAAATCAGAGCGAGAAGTATTATATTTTATATGGAAAAACCCATATATGGCTGTTGGTAAGAACACGTTTGTAAACGATATACTAGAGCGAAACAATATGATAAATGTACTTCCTGAAGGTAGTAGATATCCAGAAGTATCACCAGAATCTACAGTAAAGCCTGAGCTACTATTACTGTCGTCAGAACCTTATCCGTTTGCAGAAAAACATCAGAAACAAATAGAAAAGGAGTGGGGTATACCAGCTATGTTAGTAGATGGTGAGTACTTTAGTTGGTATGGTTCTCGATTAAGAAATGCCTTCACTTACTTTAAAAGTTTACATAAGAAGAGCGATTAAACTTTTTAGACTACTATTAGTAATAACAAAGTCCGCTACATTTTGCAGCGGACTTTGTTTATATGGACTAAATTAAGCTTATTTTACCACTACTTTTTTCACCTCTGTAGTGTTTTCATTTTGAAGTTTCACATAATATACACCAGCTGTTAAATTGCTGAGGTTCAATGTTTCTTGATTAGTTATATGGGCTTTATTAAGAACTACCTTTCCTAGTATATTGAAAACCTCTACTTGGAATCCTTCTGCGTTTTCAATATGAACAATTCCATCTGTAGGGTTTGGATATAGTGTGATAGACTCTTGTGAGAAATCATCAACATTTAATAGACTATTTGTTCTAAAATCACCGCTAATTCCATTTCCATAGCTACTCCCTGATTGGAATAGCAACTTCCCACCATCATCTATTAAATTAAATCTTGCACTGCTATAAGGCCCAGTTTCTTCGATAATTATTTCGTAACAACCATCTGGTAATTCTAACTCTATATCATGGGATGAATAGTTATCATACTCTCCTCCGCTATAAAGCACATCCCCAGAAATATCTTTAATTTCCCATGTAGTAGTAGGTCCAGTTGCATAGGTTCTTATTTCTAATGTGCTATATGTGCTACCTTCTATGGATGGAGTGATAGTTTGGTTTTTAATATTGTTATCATTGTTGTCATCATCAGGCAATGTTACTTCTAAAACATTATCATCTTCACTAAGTGTAAAATAAATTTCATCTAATTGCACCACTTCTTTCTCGAATAAATCCAAACTGCCCGTCCAAGTGAATATTTGTGGGTCACTATTGTTAACAGAATAAGTTATATCTAAACTAGTTAACAAGTTACTCCCTCGGTTTTCAATTTCAATACTAGGGGAAATCCTATCTAAACAAGTAGGTGTAATATCCATAATCTTATTTAGCGAAACATCATTTTCTGCAACATTAATAAAGTTGATTTGCATTTCATCCCCGGTTAAAATCTCCTGATTTCCTTCAGCTAAATAAGCAATCACTTTTAAATCTTCAAGTACAACATCAACATCTCTATAATCATTTGGTATTTCATAAGTGAAAGTAAACTCTTCAAATGACCCTTCGGTAGTATTAGTTACATCTTCACCCCATTGTCCGGTTAGGAAATGTACTAAACGATGCATATGTACATAGTTATTTCCCATATTTCCACCTGTTTGTGGTCCAAGTGTATTGTCCTGTAGAAGCGCAACATTTAATTTGTTGGTCGCTTCCGGGCTATCGCCTGTATAGTAAACTTCTACAGTAACATTTAGCTCATTAGTTAGCACATCAATTTCTGCCGTGCCTGCAATATTAACATATGATTCTTGTTGTAAAATTATATTGGCCGCTGCAGCCCAACTTCCTCTTCCTAAGGCGGTAGTTGATCCAGAAAATACATGTCTATTAACGGTGCCAGAAGGGTACCCTTGGAGGCCAGACTGGTTTGCTAAAGCAGTTCCAAAACTAGTTCTAAAATCTGGTTGTCCGCTACCAGGGTTTGCGAATCCACCAACATGTACGTTAATCAGAAATACATCATCTGGATTTTGATCTTTAATTGCTTGCGCGATTCTGTGGCCGTCTGGACAAAAAACACAGTTAATTCCAGTAAACTCTTCTAAAACAACTTTTTTGTTTTGTGGTGTGGTAGAAACTAAGTTTTGAGCAAAAAGCCCAGCACTACATAGTAATGCGATAGATAGTAATATTTTTCTCATAATGAATATTAGTTAATGACCTATAATTACCTTCAAATATAATGGTTTGTGAGGTAAGTACAAATGTTTTGTTAATTGATTACATCATTAATTGTAGAGTATAATTAAATCAAAAGGTCCGCTAACTATTTATAGCGGACCTTTTGATTGTAGTAATTATTAATAATTATCTAACAATAATTTTTTTAACTGTTTTTAAATGTTGATTTTGTAAGATTACATAATACACTCCAGCGACAAGATTGCTGAGGTTAATAGCTTCTTGTTTGCTAATAGTAGCTTTATTAAAAATCAACTTCCCTAATATATTGTATATCTCTATTTGAAACCCTTCTGCATTTTCGATATGAACCATGCCATTCGTTGGATTTGGGTACAGAGTAATGTTGTCTTGAGGTGTATCATTAATTTTTAACAAGCTGTTTGTTCTAAAATCACCATTAATATTGTTTCCATAATCAGATTCTGTCTGAAAAAGTTTAATCCCATTTCCGTCTTCAATAGTGAACATGGATTGACCTAATCCTTCAGTGTCATCTATGTTTATCTCATAGCAACCATCGGGCAATTCTAGTTCTAATGTGTGTGATGAAAAAGCGTTATATGGGCCACCACTATAAATTACATCTCCAGATACATTTACAATTTGCCAAGTCGTAGTTGGACCAGAGCTAAGTGCGTCTATTTCCAAAGTGCTATATATACTACCCTCTATAGATATATTAAAAGTACTACTCATTGTATTGTTGTCATTATTATCATATTCTGGAAGAATGACTTCTATAGTGTTTATTTGCTCATCTGGGGTAAAATTAATTTCATTTAAGGTAATAATCTCCTTTGCATTCGGAGAGATATTGCCTGTCCAATTATGAGTTGCTGGACTGCTATCATTTACAGAGTAAGAAATATCCAAAGTGGTTACTACATTTTCACCAAGATTTTCAATTTCTATCTGAGGTGTAATTCTATCTAAACATGTAGGATGGATGTCTCTTATTTTTTTGATGGCTATATCATGTACAGAGGTTTCTACTAAATTTGGCTGTATTTTTGTTCCAGTTAAAATCTCGTCTTGTCCTTCGGCAACAAAAGCTATCAGTTTTAAGTCTTCTAAAATAACATCTTCCCCTCTATAATCATCTGGGATTGAATAGGTGTAATTAAACTGAGAAAAAGATCCTTCTGAAGTATTGGTAATATCATCCCCCCATTGCCCAGTTAAGAAATGAACTAATCGGTGCATATGTAAATAGGCGTTTCTTGGTTCGGCTCCATATTGATAGCCTACCGTATTATCTTGTAGCAGAGCAATATTTAGTTTGTTTGTGCTTTCAGGACTATCTCCTGTGTAATAAACCTCTATAGAAACAGTAAGTTCGTTGGTTTCAGTATTTATATTTGCAGTACCTGCTATATTTACATAGGAGCTTTCTTGAAGTCTACGATTAACATGTCGTTCCCAACTACTTCTACTTCTAGCTCTACCTTTTCGGTTAACCGTTCCAGTTGGATAGGAACTAGCATTTGCTTGTGTAGCCAAGGCTTCGCCAAAATCTGTTCTAAAATCAGGACGGTTATTTGAGGGTCTAGCATAATGCCCTGTATGAATATAGATTAAAAATACATCATCTGGATTTTGCGCTTTAATAGCTTGCGAAGTAGCATGGCCATCGGGACAATAACCACATCGAATTCCAGTAAATTGTTCCAATACCACTTTTTTGCTCTGAGGTGAAGTGGAAACTAAATTTTGTGACTGAAGAAGCCCTGTACTAAATAGCAAGGCACCAAAAAACAGTAGTTTTTGCATAGGGAGTTAATATTTCTTGATTTAAATTAGCGGCAAAAGTAATGGTTAAATGCTTAGCAACAAGGGGATTAACGTTAAGGTAGTGGCAGGTTGAAATTTCTTAAAAATTATTATTCATCAAAATTGGTTAACTACAATTCAGCTGAGTATTTAATTATTATAATTCTGTGTAAAATTATATGTAATAATGAAGTATATGAAGTTTTTAATAGTACTACTAAAACTGTAAAAGTGAGTTATTATGATATTATAAAGAGTTATTTGGCGTCAAAATGTTAAAACTAATCTATAGTTGTTTAGAACAGTATAATATGAGTAAAATTGTAAATAATAATAAAAAGTTATAAAACATATCATGAGAAAAACATTACTATTTGCAGGAACACTGCTCTTTTCCTTATTTGCTCAAGCACAAAACTTCCATATTGAGGAGGCCAATAATCCCAATGAAATTTATCAAAGTGGTGACGTTGTAGAAGTAACAGATTTAGGCGATATAGTAACAGAGGCTGGATTCTTTAATTTTAAGGTCCGAAATAACTCAGAGAATACAATTAAGGTTCAGGCAAAATTAGTGGAAGTGGTAAACGGAAATCCAGAAGCTCTACAGTTTTGCTTTTCTAAAGATTGTTATACAAATATTGTTATAGATAGGGTATATCCGACCGATGGTCAATATGCGGAAATTTCAGCGGGTGATACGCATAGAGATGATGATTTTGATCATATTGCAAATTTCTATGAACCAGAAAACGAAGAAAATGTAGATTATACCTTTCGTTTCTTTGAAGTGAATGATGACTTGGAAGAAATAGGAGAACCACTATTAATAACTTATCGTTATAATCAAACTTTGAGCACTCCAGATTTCAATACAGATTTTGCTTTGTTAAAAGCAACTATATTAAAGGGTGCAGTTGATATTCAATTGAATAATGATGCTGATTTACGTATGTATGATATGTCGGGAAGAGAGGTGTTAAATAAAAGTTTAGAATCTGGAACACATCACATCACGTTGCCTAATCTTTCTAGCAATATGTATTTTATACAACTAAGCAATAATGAAGGAGCGAAGCAAACATTTAAAGTAATAGTGAAGTAAAAAGAAAAGCATTCTTAATTATAAATAAAAAGGCTCGTGTATATTTAAACACGAGCCTTTTATATTATACATAGTTTCCTGTTTTTTAGAAGTTTACTGATAGGCTAGCGCTTAGTCCAGTATTTTCTGGCACGTACCTACAAACTCCACCTACACATAGCAGACCTCCACGTTGACGTCCATAGTTTAGAGAAAAACGTGTGTTTCCCTTACTATAACTTCCACCTATATTATAATAATGTGGTTTGTCGTCGGTTCCGTAGTTGTATGAGTCTGTAACATATATTCCAAAATTACTGTTGAAGTAATACTCCAAAACTGCAGCTGCCCAATTTCCTCTATCTTGCTCCGTCCATAAATGTTGTACTTCTCCACGTAGTGACCTGCCTTTTCCAAGTCGTCTAGTAACGTCTAAAACAATGATGTCGGCTTTAATCTCACCTTGAGTGCCTAATGGGCCACCAAGTGCAGCACCTTTATCTATTGCAACATTTTGATAGGTTATTGCTGATTGCCAAGAAGAAGACCATCTATTTTTAATCTCCATATTGAAGTCCTGGTAATAGCGTGGACCACTTCCAATAAATTTCGGATCGTATACTTGTCCATCTAAATCAAAGTCCGCATCTATTCCTGCCCAATAGGAAAAGTTTGCGGCAATCCTAGTACCATATTTTCCCAATTTTGTTTTTCTGTCGAAAGTATAAAAGAAGTCTACTTGAGTTCCTACTTCTCCAGCGCGTTTTTCTGCTTCACTCGACATAAATAATCTTGGTTGCGAGCTATATACATATATATTGGTAAGCAGATAGTCTTGCTGCTTGGTAAGTGCTGGAATAAAATTTATCATTTGCTGATTATAAGTGTTCCCTTCGGCGTATCGATCCGAATAAAAGCTAAAGTTTTCCAACCTTCTAAAACTAGCATGTACTCCCATTCCTCGTTTAGACCAGCCTAGATTCACTAACATAGCTGTTCCGTCAAACAATTGTGGCGAAGCAATACTTCCTTCGTTTACAATTACATCATTGTCTTTGGTAATAGCTTCCATACCGCCATAAAAGCTTCCAACAGAGAAATCCATTCTTCCACCATAGGCGTTTACAGTAGTTGGAATATTAGGAAGGTTATCATTGGTTTGGTAGCGGGAAACAAAACTTGCCCCTAATCGAAGCATTAATTTTTCTAAGCCTAATAAACTACTCAGGTTTAAGTTAGCGTCAGCTCCTTGAACTACACCTTCAGATACGTCAAATCCGTATCGCTGTTCACCATATAGCGCGGTTAAATCAAGGTCATCGGTTAGATAAGCTTTAACTCTAATTCCCTGCAAAGCACTATTAATTCCTAATTGTCTGTCTTCCCACGAGCGTAATATCAAGCCACTTCCAAATTGCTCATAAAAATGACCGGCAGTTATATCGAATTTCTCATCTCGATAGTTTACGTAATAAGTAGCTATGCCATTATCTCCATTTAATATCGGATCATATCCCAATAATGCAGAAGGAAGGTAGGCTTCATATTGTAAGCCAGCAGTTATTTTCCCGTAATTATAATTTAATTGTAAATAACTATTTGCTCGAAATGGATCTTCTGGTGCAGTAACTCCAATACTTTCATCATCCTGCAACCATTGTGTATTAGTTTCGAGTTCACCATAAAAATACCCTTGATTTTGCGCCGAAACCGCTAAAGGTCCTAGCAACAACAAGAGTGTATATATTTTTCTCATATGTATTTAAATGTACGTGCTTAATTATTGGTTAGAAAGCTCTACTATTTTATCGTAAAGATCATATTCTGCCCCTGGGGTATATCCTGAATGGCGGTGCACAATCTTATTGTTTTGTACTAATAAAGTTAGCGGTACTGTAGAAGCACCTAAAGCACGTTGCAAATCATGGTTGCTGTCTAAATATATTTGATATTCCCAATTTTTACCATTTACCATTGGTCGTACTCGGTTTATAGTGCGGCTATCATCTACGGATATAGCTATCAATTCTACGCCAGTCTCCTCTTGCCAATCAGGGTAAACCTCGCTAATTGCATCTAGTTCTTTTAAACAAGGTACGCACCAAGTAGCCCATAAAGAAACGATGGTTACTTTGTTGTCTTTAGATAGTTGACTTGTATTGATAGTTTGACCATCTAATGTGGTGATGTTTATACTTGGGAATTCACTTTGTGCAAACATAGTTACACTCGCTAGAAAGAATGTTAAAAAGATTAGGTTTCTCATGGATTAATTAGATAAGTTTAATTTTACAAGCAACAATATTAAGCTTTTATATTGTAAATAGAAATGGATTGTACTAGAAAGAATGTCCCTTTTATTTTTATCGAGTTATCCATTTAGCTTCTGTAAAATTTGAGAATGGTATAGTGGTTCCTGTTTTACCATTCGTTCAATCAATTTGTGGAAAATACTATCCCCAAACTGAGATCGGTTTATTCGAAAACTATACTCATTAAAATAAGC
>DATGSX010000111.1:0-11549 GCA_035302145.1 Flavobacteriaceae bacterium
AAACTCTGTTTTAATACGATGAAGCAGATTTGTTTTACCAATAGTTGCATCCATACTTAGGTAATTATCAAGGTATAGAATAACTTCCTTATCTTCTATTGTTTCTTCGTTTTTAGGAAAAAACGGTTGTGCAAAAGCAAAGATAATACACGCATATAGCAATAAACGTGTAAGCAGAAGTAGCCATTGTAAAATACTATGACTTTTCCTGCTTTGCTTTTCAATGCGTTTTAACATTGCCACGTTAGTAAAGTCTACTGGCGAATATTTACGTAATTGGAAGAGATGGATAAGAATAGGAATTCCTAGTAGGAATAATGCATAAAGTATATTTGGATGTACAAATTGCATAGATATCGTTCTTTGTCAAAAGATAAAAACAAATATACAATTATTGCTAAGGCAAAGGAGCATGGAAGGAACAATAGTTAAAGAGTGAGAGAATAGCTTTGTTGCATTTCTAAATCATTGAAAATAATATAGAATAACTAAATAATATTTTGTTTCAATAAATACTATTCATGTTCGATATTAAAGTAGAATGTGGTGCTTTTCCCAAGTTTGGATTCTACTTCTATTTCTCCACCTAGACTCATAATTAGTTTCCGAACTGTAGATAATCCAATTCCATTTCCAATATTTCCTTTTCTGTCGATTTGTCCAAAGGTTTGAAATAAATTAAAGATTTTAGGTAGTTGCTCTTTTGGAATCCCTATACCGTTATCTCGGAAGCTAAAGTGGTAATAATCATTATCTTTTTTACAGTCTACATCGATGATAATCTTCTCTTTGTCATTATATTTTAAGCTGTTAGTAAAGAGATTCATGAAGATTTGTTCAAGTGCTGTTTGATTTCCTCGAATCAAATAATTCTTATCAGGTAAGTTTATATCGCAGATTTCTTGAATATTTAGTAAATCTATTATATTTTCCAAAAGGTCATGTAAGTAAAACTCTTCAGAGGCAAGGGCTGCTACTTGATCACTTTCATAATGTTGTAATATGTTAGTAATATAAGTAGATAGCATTAAGGAAGATTGCTTTATTTTATATAGATAGTTTGCTCCCTCTGTATTTAAAACCTTTTGGTATTTAGAATTTAAAAGATCACATGTAAGAATCATGTTGGCTAATGGCATTTTCATGTCATGCGACACTACTCCTGCAAAGTGTCTTAACTGTTCGTTTTTACTTTGTAATTCGTTTTTTAATCTGTTTAGTTTTATCGATTTTTTATGTTCATCCAATCGATGAATCATTTGTCGGCCTAATAGTTTTAAACCTTCTTCTTGTCGCGTGTTTAATTCTTTTGGTTCGTTGTCTATAACATAAAGAGAGCCAACGATATTACCAGATGCATCTTCTAAGCGAACGCCAGCAAAGAATCGTATGCTATTGTTTATAACGGGTTCTAGTTGGTTAAATCGAGGGTCTACTTTTGTGTCTGGTATTATAATACTCGAAATATTATTAGTATAAAGGTATTTACTAAATGGTGAATATTCCTTTTGGACTTTTGTTTGCGTATTGGAGAGACTCTCTATATAATAATCCGTATTCTTTAATAAATGCAGGTTTGATAAAGAAGTATTACAAAGCGTAGCCGATAGATTTACTATAGCTTCAAGATCCTTCTTTATGCGAGTGTTTTCAGAACTAGTATTCTGCAAAGAATTTAACATATCTCTATGCTTATATTTTAAATTTAATATTGATGGCTAAACAGTATTCAATGTTTCGCACAATTTACAAGGGGGTTCATGTAAATATAACAATTCAATACGATAAACACTAATATTTTGTTAATAAATTTTATAATTCATTATACACACCCAAACCAAATAACGCGAAATCATATTTTACAGGGTCTAGTGGATCCATTTTGCGCAAAGCAGCATCTAGTTCTAAAACAGCTTTAGCATCGTTTTGCTTGCGATTTAAAATATTTAATTTTCTTGCAATATTTCCAGAATGTACGTCTAGCGGACAAGATAATTGATTGGGCTTTAAACTTTCCCATAACCCAAAATCTACGCCATTGTTATCTTTCCGTACCATCCACCGCAAATACATGTTTATTCTTTTAGCTGCTGAATTTCTTTTCGGATCGCTCACATGCTTTTGTGTACGTTTAGGGTGGGGGAGTTCGAAGAATATTTTTTTAAGTTCATGTATGGCTGGTTGCAACGAGTCTTTTGTGGCATGCTTTGTGAAAATTGACTCTAAACCGCCGTGATGATTGTATATGTTTTGCAAGGCTTCTACAAAATAGGCCAAGTCTATACTGTTGAACGTTCTATGAACAAATCCATCAAAGTATTCTGCTTTGCTATTATCGTATTCCATAACAAAGTCATAAGGCGAATTTCCAAAAATATCGATTAGCCGCTTGCCGCTATTTAGAATATACTTTCTATTTCCCCATGCAATAGTTGCAATTAAAAACCCAATAATCTCTATATCCTCCTTTTTTGTAAATGCATGAGGTACTTGAATGGGATCATCTTCTATAAATGCAGGTGTGTTATATTGATCAGCTTTAAAATTCAGAAAATCTCTAGTCTCTTCCCAAGTCATTTATATAAGAATTTTTCCGTCTTGCATCGTAACTTTCCTGTCGGCCATCTCTGCCAATTCAAGATTGTGTGTAACGATTACAAAAGTTTGACCGAATTCGTCTCTAAGCTTTAAAAATAGATTGTGTAAGTTTTCGGCCGTTTCGGTATCCAAATTACCGCTAGGCTCATCAGCCAAAATTAATGCAGGATTATTGCTTAGTGCTCTTGCAACTGCCACACGTTGTTGCTCACCGCCAGATAACTCATTGGGTTTATGGTCTTTTCGATTGGATAATCCCAAAAAAGATAAAAGTTCCTCTGCTCGCTTTATAGCTTGTTTTTTAGGGGTGTTAGCAATAAAAGCGGGGATACAAATATTTTCCAATGCCGTAAATTCAGGTAATAATTGATGAAACTGAAAGATAAAACCTATGTTTTTATTTCGGAATGCAGCTAGTTCTTTAGCTCGTAGAGTGCTTATATCGGTATTGTCGATTAGCAACTTACTATTTGCGTGCCTATCATAAACATCTAAGGTTCCAATGATTTGCAATAAAGTGGTTTTACCTGCGCCAGAAGCGCCTACTATAGATACTATCTCTCCTTTGTTTACGTTAAGATCTACGCCTTTTAACACGTGTAAATCTCCGTAATGCTTGTGTATGTTGGATGCTTTAATCATAACTTAAAATTATGCGAAAATACAAAATACATCTTTATGCGGACATAGCATACTAACATAAAATTATTATCTTGCTTTGATTAAAATCAGAATCTAATTTATAGTTTAAAATATATGAATGAAAAAATAATTTTAGCTGGTGGATGTTTTTGGTGTACCGAAGCAGTTTTTAGTTTACTAGATGGTATTAAGAAAATAACTCCTGGATATATCGGAGGAAACACTAAAAACCCGACCTATGAAGAGGTGTGTACTGGTACTACAAATCACGCCGAAGCTATTGAGGTAGAATACGATTCGAAGGTTATATCTACTGTAGACATTCTCCGTGTTTTCTTTGCTACACATGATCCGACAACCTTAAATAGACAAGGAGCAGATAAAGGTACGCAATATCGTAGTGCTATTTTCTATAAGAACGAGGCACAAAAAGAACTGGCAAAAAACTATATGGATTCGCTAACAGAGGAAGAGGTATATCCTAATCCTATCGTTACGGAATTAGTGCCTGCTAGTACTTTTTACGAAGCAGAGGAAAAACATAAAGAATACTATGCAGAAAATCCTACGCAAGCCTACTGTAGCATGGTAATTGCGCCTAAACTAGATTTAGTGCATAAAAAATTTGCGGAAAAATTAAAAAAATAATAGGCTTTTACAACTAACTATATCCAATTGCTTTACACTAGATATACTTTACAATATCATCGTAATTCATTAAAACTACACCTATTAGGATTAAAATGATACCGATAATAGCTTTTGGGTTTAGCGTTTGCTTAAAGATATAAACAGAAACTAGAGCGGTTAATACTATTCCTAACCCGGCCCATACTGCATAAGCTATACCCAAAGGAATATACTTGAATGCTAGAGATAGAAAGTAAAAACAAATGGTGTAGGAAAGAATAGCTATGGTGGCGGGCAGCCATTTTGAAAATCCATCGGATACATTTAAAAAACTCGACCCCATTACTTCCAAAACAATTGCTAAGCTTAAGTATAGATATTTCATTTGTATTCTTTCTAATAGTTTTAAACGTATATAAGATAGTCAAAATAAATCAGGCGTTAACTAATGTTTGCTAACGCCTGATTTTGTTATAATTGAATTTTAATATTTCCTATTATATTTCTTCCAATATCTGGAATGTGTAATTGCTTTAGCCTAGATAGATGGGATACATATTCCTTATCTAGTAAATTGCTTACAGAAATCCCCACATCAATTCGAGCATTGCTCCAATCGAAAGCCGTGCTAGCACCTAAATTCACAAGGCTATATCCACCAGTTCGGGTTTCGAATTCGCTTAGTTTATTCTGCGCAAAGGAAGTTCTTAATTGTATAAAAGCGGTGGTGTTTTCTAAGAGTTTTCCATCGTTAAAATATACTTGCAAACGATTGCTTAATGAGTGTGCTGGAATAAATGGCAAATAGGTTCCATTTTTTTGCTTTCCGATAACCATTTCATACATATTGTCGAAGTGCAACCAATCTGCACCTTTTGGATGGTAATGGAAGGAAAATTCTCCACCATATAGTTCTGCGTTGTTTTGTCTGTATTTATAAACTGGATTATTGTCTATTACCTGGTTTGTTGGATCTAAATAGATATAGTCTTTTACGGTGTTATAAAAACCATTTGCGCTTAACTCTATGTTGCTTAACGTCATTTCCAGCGATAAGTCAATTTGTATGTTTTGCTCATTGGTAGCATCTATGTTCCCGATCTCATATCTAAATGTTCCATGATGAACTCCATCTGATGTAAGCTCCGCTAGGTTTGGGGCTCTAAATCCAGAGGCTAAGTTCAGTCGTCCCACTAAATAATCTAACATGTCCCACTTAACACCCAAAGCAGCGTTAAGGCTTGTAAAGCTTCTCGATGCTGGATCGGTCAAGTTTTGATTGTGTTCATCCCAAGTTTCTTTTATATCTAATTTTCGACTGTCAAAACGCAGTCCAGCTTGGAAATCCAACTTGTTTAAATGATAATGTCCAGTAGCAAAAATCCCAATATCATTTGTTGTGGCATCGGGAATTAAGATTTCTTCTCCAGTATTTTTATTTCGCTGGTACATACCCTGAACACCAACAATGGTTTCCAGCTTTTTGCTGGAAGGTAAATGATACTTTACATCGTAATTTAATGTATTAAGTTTTAGTCGTAAACTTGGCTCCATTTGCTGTGTTCCTGTATCGTTACCTTCATGGTCATGCGGCTCTTCAAACTCTTTTCTATCATTGGAAATATAACCTATTTTGGCAGTTAACTTAGATTTGTCAAATCGCAAGGTATTATTCCAACTAAAGATATTTGTTGTTACTTCTTGAAATGGCAATTCCACAGACTTACTTGTAGTTTGATTACCTATTTCTTCAGCAATTCCTAGGTCGCTATGGTTATAATTGTAGCGTAGAGCAGAAGTGAAGTTATCGGTTTTATACTGAGCACCGGTTTTAAAATCTCTTTCTTGAAATCTAGAATTAGTAGCACGTTTTCCGTTTCCGGTTTTATAGTCACTATGTTCGGTATAAGCTCCTCTAGCTATTATTCCAAAGTTATCTACCGTATTCTTAACCCCTAGATTTATATTCGATCCTTTGGTGTTACTATATAAACTAGCATTTACATCGGCAGCAAAAGACCCTTCGGCTGCAAAATGTTCAGGGTTTAAGTACAGTACACCACCTAGCGCATCACTACCATAGAGTAACGAAGCTGGACCTTTTATTACTTCGGCGCTTTCTATTCCCGATTCGTTTATTCCAAGGCCATGTTCTTCACCAAACTGCTGATTTTCTAATCGAACGTCTTGAGCATAAGTGAGCACTCTATTAGAGCTTAATCCACGGATTACTGGCTTCCCAATTCCCACACCTGTATTGATAGTGTTTACACCCGCCATATTCGAAATACCATCGGATAGGTTAAGTGCTCCGCTTTTTTGTAAATCGGAAATTCGAATCTGTTCTACTTTCATCACGTTATCTTTTTGTAATTGATGAAAAGGAATCGATAAGATTACCGGATCCATTTCTACAGAGCTAGTTTTTAAAACTATATGTAAAGGTTCATCGGTTTTAGTTGGAAATTGAATTGTTTTGGAATAAGAAGCAAATCCTAGGAATGAAAAGATGACCTCATGTCGACCATTTGGGATGTTATTTAGAAAAAACTCTCCATCCAAGTTTGCTACGGTTCCTATACTTAATTCTGGAATATAAACATCGGCTGGAATAGGCTCATCATCTTCATCGACAATGGTACCTGAAATTTGATTTTGACTTAAGAGCAACGTTGGAAATAAAAAAAGTATAAAAAATATTTTTGTAATTTTCATGATTATATAATTAATGGGGAATTACCCAATTTGTATTTGGGCATAGTAACAGCTTTTTATAACTAAGATATACTGTAGTTTTAACTGTGAGCTTCCTTTGGATAAAAGAAAGACTTTTCACAATTACATACAGTAAATCGGATACTTAATAATTATTATATAAAAAATGGGGGACCACGTAAGAAGTAGTAAGACGTGAAATATTGATTCTTTAAAGAAGTATTTAATAAGGAAGATCGATAAAAATAGGTTGTTACCGATTCAAAATCAAGTTCTAAAAAAATATAGGTGAAAAATGAAGTGTGAAAATCACAGATCGAGCAATCTAAAGGGGTTTGATGAACATGTGTAGTTTGCTCTGTGCAGATTTCATGAGTCTCATGAAGTTTATCTACCGAGTGATATAGCTCTATTATCATTGGTGATAATAGTAGCCAAATCCCGACAACAGAAAAAAACAGGGATGTCCTGCTATACTGTTTACTCATTTTTTTCTTTAAAAAGGAATTTAAAGCCCATGTTAGACAGCATCTTCTTTACAAAGTTCCAAAAGAAGTCAAACTGACCAAACAGCCATCCGTAACAAAGTAATAATACCTTGTAAGCAGGTAATATAACTAATAGGCGCAGTGGCCAGTATACAAATGGGTTAAGTTCTTTTGTGATATTAAGAAACTCTAAAATAGGTTTTCCTACATACAAAGAAGAACTCCCTGTTATAGAGAATACTATGAGTATTATAACGATTTGAAAATTGGAGTGTATGCCCCAACGTTTTTTTAGTTTTTTCACACTAAAGTGTTTTTATAATCTTTGATTATATTTTTCTTGGAAATACATAAAGTAATTATACAGCGTATAATCCAACTCCTTATCATAGACTTCCGTTGAGGAATATTCTATTCGTTGAGGATATAAATCATTACCATAATATTGTCGATTATTTACCCTACTATTATATTCCGCCACAAAGGTAACATTTTTAGTTTTAAGATAGGCATGAGAATACATTTCTATTGAAGGTTGCGTAGCAAGCCAACTGTTAAAACCTGAATCCATTACGATTAATTCATGTTTCTCTTCCGATTCTGCAACCTGTATCGATGCAGTGTTAGAACTACTACATTGAAAAAATATTGTAGCACTTCCTATTAAAATTAGTTGCCATATTGTTTTCATAGTTCCGATTTTAATGCATAACATATAAAATTACTCCTAATCTTTACTCTACATTTGTACTTTAACTTTTGATTTGTAAGTTGCTCTAATTGAATTTCTTACTAAAGTCATTTATTAGGTGTACCACCTTTTCGCCAATACGGTTTTGAGCTTCCAAAGTAGCTCCACCAACGTGTGGACTTAAAGAAACGTTTGGATGCATTAAAGTTTGGATAAAAGGCTTAGGCTCATTCTCAAAAGTATCTAATGCTACAAAAGTAAGCTTATCTTTTTCCAATGCTTCAAGTGCAGCTTTTTCGTCTAATAAACCTCCACGAGCAGTATTGATTATTGCTGCACCAGTTTTCATTTTATCAATTTCCTTTGTACCTATTAAATAGTTTTCTAGGGCTGGGGTATGAATACTTATCACATCGCTATGCTCTAAAACTTCATCGAAAGATAATAATGGAATCTCGATTTTTACTTGCTGTCCATCTGCGAAACTAAGATTTAGTTTATTATCCTTTTTATTCCTATCTAAAGTTATTACTCGCATTCCATTAGCATAAGCTAGTTTTGCCACTTCTTTGCCTATTGATCCGAAGCCTAAAACCCCTAAAGTTTTATTGTTTACTTCGAATGCATTTATATAAGACTTCTTTAGTTGATTAAATCGTGAATCTCCATCTAATGGCATATTTCTGTTGGCATCATGTAAATGTCGATAACCGGTATAAATATGGGCCATGACCAATTCTGCTACAGAACGAGAAGAAACCCCAGGGGTGTTTTTTACTTCTATACCAAACTCTTTGGCAGCAACTAAATCTATATTATCAATACCTATTCCTGCTCTAACAATAAGTTTTAAACTGTTACATGCTTGTATTAATTCACGTGTAACCTGCGTAGCACTGCGAACCACTAAAGCATTGATTTCATTTTTATTTATGTAGTTTGCTAATTGTGAGGGTGCAACATGTATGTTTTTCACTTCGTGATTATCTGCTTCTAATTGTGTAATGGCACTAGCTGATAACCCATCGTTTATAAGAATCTTCATATCGTATTTTAGCTTGTTTTTTCTAATTCACGCATCACATCTACCAAAACTTTTACGCTTGATAGGGGTAAGGCGTTATATAATGATGCACGATAACCACCCACCGTGCGATGTCCTTTAATACCATGAACTCCGGCTTCTTTATATAAGGTAGAGAATTTACTTTCTAATTCCTTTTTATTGAGTTGAAAAGCCACATTCATGGTGGATCGATCATTTTTATTTGGGACCTTTGCTGTGAATAATGGATTTCTGTCTATTTCCTCATAAAGTAAATTGGCTTTTTCCTTATTTAATTTATCCATAACCGAAACTCCTCCTTGTTTTTTCAACCATTTTAAATTGAGCATGGAGGTGTAAACCGAAAAAGTAGAAGGTGTATTGAACATACTTTTTTTGTCAATTAGATTTCGATAATCCATAATACTTGGAATTACTCTACTTACTTTTCCGAGGATTTCTTCTTTAATAACTACCAATGTAGCTCCAGCTGGACCAATATTTTTTTGTGCACCAGCGTAAATCAAGTCAAACTGAGAGTAGTCTATATCTCTACTATATATGTCACTACTCATGTCTATTACGATGGGTGCGTTGCCCTTAGGGAAATGCTGCATTTGTGTGCCCGCAATAGTATTGTTACTTGTGTAATGAAGATAGTCAAGATCATTAGGGACAGAAGTGACTTCTGGAATATAATTATATCCTTTGTCTATAGAAGTTCCTAGTTCTACCACTTCGCCAAATTTACTTGCTTCAATTATAGCATTGTTAGCCCATCTTCCTGTATTTAAGTAACCTGCCTTTTTCTCTAATAAGTTATAGGCCACCATAACAAACTGAAAGCTAGCTCCACCTTGTAAAAACAACGCCTGATAGCCTCTGTTTTCCAATCCGAGTAATTCTAAAGCCAAAGACCTAGCGGTTTCCATTACTTCTACAAACGCATCACTCCGATGGGAAATTTCGAGAATAGATAAACCAGAATTATCAAAATCGATTATAGCTTTCGATGCACTTTCAAATACTTCTTGCGGAAGAATACATGGTCCAGCACCAAAATTATGTTTCTTCATTGTTATAGCTTATAGGGTTTCTAAAAATTTTATTGTGTCAACATTGTCCGCATAGTCTGTTAGTCCAGGACTTTGGGTTTGTCCAAAACCAACAATATTCAGGGATAATTTCTCTTGACTTACTACACATTGAATTTTATCTTCTTGCTCGATTAAAAATTGTTCAACCTCACTCAAAGAATCGTAGTACGTGTAAAACAATACGCCGATAGGAGAGGAGAAGCCTTCATCATTCTTTAATAAAAGAAAGTCATTGTCTAGAAGGTCTCCAGTTTTATGATTGCTCATTAAATAAACGGCTTTATTATAGTCATAGTTGTTCATATACTTAACTTCTTGTACAATGTCTTTCCATCTATACATTGCTTGAAAAAAATTAGTAAAGTCATAGCCTTTCGGAACAAAAAGTTTCGAGACATTTCTGCAGCCTAATCCGTAATAACGAAACACATCATCAGCTAGTAGTTCTAACTCTTCTTTACTTTCTTCTCCGGTTAATACAGCAACTGCATTTCTATTTCTGCGTATTATATTGGGTTTGTTTCGGAAGTAATAGTCGAAATATCGTGCGGTATTATCGCTCCCTGTCGCAATAACTGCATCGTAGTTTTCAATTTGACCGTCGGTGAATGTAATAGATTCTTTTAAACTAGGATCTTTAGATATTAGAAATTCCGTGAGAAATGGAAGTAATTTATTATCGTTTGACGAGAGTTTTACATGTGCTTTATGCCCTGCCAGTAAAATAGATAAGAAATCATGAAAACCTACCATAGGAATATTGCCAGCCATAACAACCGCTACGGTTTTTGGGTTTTTTACAGGCAAATTATATGTGTTTAACCATTTCTCTAAATTACTTTTAGTCAATACTTTAGACCAACTATCAAAAGTGTATTGTATATTATTTAATGTAAACCACCCGTTATGAATTTTTGCAGTTTGCATAATGCCAGGCATCGCCTCATGAAATCTATCCTCTACAGATTTGTTTTTTTCCTTTATTGACTCTTGACTGGTAAATTGTCCTAAAAATTCTCCTAGGCTTACAAAAGCATTTATTCTTGTTTCTAAGTCCATAGTTATGTTTGAAGTTGGCTTAATAAATTGTAATTTTGTTTCACATACAAAGGTAAAAAAGAATAAGCCATGGCAATTATAATAACAGACGAATGTATAAATTGTGGAGCATGTGAACCAGAATGCCCTAATAATGCGATATATGAGGGTGCCGATGATTGGCGTTATGCCGACGGTACCGATTTAACAGGCGATGTAGTCCTTCCTAATGGAAATGAAGTAAATGCAGAAGAGTTTCAAGAACCAGTTAGCGATGAGATTTACTACATTGTAGCCGATAAATGTACTGAATGCAAGGGCTTTCATGAAGAACCACAATGTGCGGCAGTATGTCCAGTAGACTGCTGTATTCCAGATGAGGATAATGTGGAAACAGAAGAAGAGCTACTAGAGAAACAAGCATTTATGCACAATGAATAAGCTGTTTAGTCTAATCTAATAGAAACGGCAACTAGAAATGGTTGCCGTTTTTTATTTAAAAATTCTTGACTGCCTATATCTAATCCCTTTATCTGACTACATTAATTTTTATTCTTCCCAATTATTTGTGCAGGTGTGTTAATATATTGTAAATTTATCCGATT
>DATGSX010000112.1:0-13166 GCA_035302145.1 Flavobacteriaceae bacterium
TTCTTTTCACTCTCGAACTCATGAACGGAAATTTTATCTTCCTTTAATCGTTCCTGTAAAGCTTCTATGGCACTTTTAAGCTTTGCTTTTTCGTCTGCCTCAACATTTTGTCTAATCTGGCGAAGACTATCAATAGTTGGATTTACCTTTTCATGATGAAAAGTTATTTGAGCGTACATACTCAAACTCATGATAAAGCAAGTAATCAGGAAAACAAGTCGTAAAAATATTGTTTGCATAGATTAGGTTTTAATTAGTTCTAAGGTTTTGTAAAAGAAGCTTTCATAAAGCTCTATAACAACTGTATTTTAAGATTCTAAACTTCAATTTACTTTTCATCATTCTTGAAAAAAGCCTGTACTTCCACTAGTCCCGTTTCTATCGCTTTATTCAAAATACTGCGCAAGGACTTATCCGCTTCCATTTCCATCGTTGCTTGTTCCAACAGTCTTTCTGCTTCAGAAGAAGCATATTGGCCTCCATCTTGAATTTCAAGTGTAACTTGTGCTTCGTACAACAATCGCATAATATCGTCATCTCCTAACTTTTCCATTGCCATCGCTACTTGTTCTTGCTTTAGAAGTGAATCTAGTTCAGCATCATCAATCGGTTTTAGTAACTCAGTCTTTCTCTTTTCCTGTTCTGGAATAATCGCCACTTCCGTTTTCTCTGCTTGTAATGTTTTTGAGTCTCGCTCTTTAATAGCTACTTCTTCCACCCTTTTTTCTTCACTTTTTAAATCGGTACTTGCGATTTTCGAAGTATTGCGAGTAGTTTTTTTTAGAACTGGAATAGCTGATTCCGAAATATTGGACTGATTCCTATCAGAGCTTTCTTTTATAATCTTAGTTTCTACAACTACTTCTTCTGTTGTATCTGTTTTATCAGTTTCTGATTTAATTTCAGCTTCTACAATATTAGAGGTATCCAATTCTAGCTTATCGGTAGAATATAGATTTATTCCAATCGATAATACTATAACTGCAACGGCAGCCGCAACCCAGCCAAAAACAAGAAGTTTTCTTTTTCTCTTCTTTCTATCGGCTTCATTCAACGCGTCTTGTAAACTCTTCAAAGCATTGCTAGAAGGGGTAATTTCTCTGTCTTGAAGAGACCGAAACATCTCATCTATTCTTCTATCTCCCATAGTTCACTCCTTTTTCTTTTTGTCCTATCATTTCTTGTAATGCTTTTCGTGCTTTGTGTAGTTGCGACTTAGAGGTACCTTCACTAATATTGAGCTTCTCTGCAATCTCTTTGTGCGGATAGCCTTCTATAGCAAACAATACAAACACCATTCTATATCCATCCGGCAGTTGGTCTATACACCATTGTAATTGCTCAAGTTTATGTTGTTTATCCAAAGATTTAGCTGGTGTTGTTTTAGCTAATGTATACTCGAAATCCTCGGGAAAATCCAATTCTTTATGTGCACGAATAAAGTCAATGGCTTCTCTTGTCATTATACGACGCAGCCAACCTTCAAAGCTTCCAGTTTGCTTATAGGTATCTAAGTTTTGAAATGCTTTAAAGAAACCACGCACCATAACATCTTCGGCATACTGTAAATCTTTGGTATACCAACGACACACCGATAACATCTTTGGCGCGAACATATGGTATAGCTCGGTCTGGGCTATACGCTCATTGTTTTTTGCCTTAGCTATCAGGTTGTTAACTTTCAAACTGTTATGTAGGGGTCTTAATTTCACCTTCTTTATTATGGTCTTCTATCTATATAGACGAGAAGTTTTAAAGAAAGGTTGCCTCGGGGATTATTTTTTTCGGTCAATTACGTATTCCACCATTAAAAGAAGAGAATCTTTATAGGGTGAGTCAGGATAATCGTTCAATACTTCGAGTGCTTGCTCTTTATAGTCTAGCATAGCTTTAACGGCATAATCTAACCCACCGACATTCTTGACGTAAGCTATGATTTCCTTTACACGCTTTCTGTTAGTATTGTGATTTCTTACCGAGTTTATGAGCCATCTTCTATCTTTTGGATCGGCTTGATTTAAAGCATAAATCAACGGAAGTGTCATTTTTCTTTCTTTGATATCTATTCCGGTGGGCTTGCCAATAGCTTCGTTACCGTAATCAAATAAGTCATCTTTAATCTGGAATGCCATTCCGATAAGTTCGCCGAACAAACGCATTTTCTCTACTTCTTCATCGGAAGCATGTACCGATTTTGCTCCCATGGCACAGCAAGCAGCAATGAGTGTGGCAGTTTTTTTCCGGATAATCTCGAAATATATTTCCTCGGTAATATTTAATCTACGAGCTTTATCAATTTGCAATAGCTCTCCTTCGCTCATTTCTCTAACGGCTACAGAGATTATTTTAAGCAAGTCAAAATCGTCGTTATCTATAGAAAGTAATAGTCCTTTAGACAGTAAATAGTCACCTACTAAAACTGCAATTTTGTTTTTCCAAAGGGCATTAATTGAGAAAAAGCCACGTCTGCGATTGCTATCGTCTACCACATCATCATGCACTAGGGTGGCAGTATGAATCAGTTCGATAACCGATGCTCCTCGATAGGTGCGTTCTATAACTTGATTGTTTTCCGACACCATTTTGGCAATTAAGAAAACAAACATCGGACGCATTTGCTTTCCTTTTCTATTAACTACGTAATGTGTAATTCTGTTTAGAAGGGAAACATGCGTGGACATAGAGTCTCGAAACTTTTCCTCGAAGAGTTCCATCTCTTCTTGTATAGGCAACTTTATTCGTGATACTATTTTCATCTTGCACGCAACTTAATGTTTATTTGCCAATTGTCCACATGCTGCATCAATATCATCACCTCTACTACGTCTCACGGTTACTGGAATATTATTTTCTTCTAAGCCACTTATATACGCATCGATCCACTCAGGTTTAGCTTGTCGGAAGTTTGGATCACCAATAGAATTGTACTCTATAAGGTTTACTTTACATGGTATGTATTGACAGAACTTAACTAAGGCATCTATTGCTTCCTTGGTATCGTTTATGCCATCCCAAACTATATATTCATAAGTAACTTGTCGCTTAGTATGTTGGTACCAATATTCAAGCGCTTCACGTAAATCTTCTAAAGTAAATCTAGTAGCAAACGGCATTATCTGCTCTCTTATTTCTTGAATAGCACAATGTAAAGATACAGCCAAATGGAATCGCACCTCATCATCGGCCAACTTCTTTATAAGCTTAGGAACGCCAGAAGTGGATAAGGTTATACGCTTTGGCGACATATTTAGGCCTTCTTCCGAAGTGATTTTTTCTATGGCTTTGAGTACATTAGGATAATTCATCAGCGGTTCCCCCATCCCCATAAATACGATATTCGAAAGTGGCATGTCGTGATACAATCGGCTTTGCTGATCGCTTACTACTACTTGATCGTAGATCTCATCTGGATTCAAGTTTCGCATTCGTTTTAACGTTGCCGTAGCACAAAACCTACAGTTTAGACTACATCCTACTTGCGAAGAAACACAAGCAGTGGTACGACTGGAAGTAGGAATAAGAACGGACTCTACAATATTTCCATCATGCAAGCGCACGGCATTTTTAATAGTTCCGTCGTTACTACGCTGTGAAAGGTCTACTGCTATATGATTGATTACAAACTTTTCTTCTAATAAACCTCTGGTTTCTAAAGAGATATTAGTCATATCTGAAAAGTCATGTACTCCTTTATTCCATAACCATTCGTATACCTGATCTCCTCGAAAAGCTTGTTGTCCAATCTCTTCGAAAAACTCTCGCAATTCCTCTTTGGTTAATGCTCGTATATCTCTTTTTTTCTCTGCCATAATAGTTGCAAAATTACCAAATATTATCTTTATAAGCAGTTTTTTACAGGTAGTATATGAAATTCATATTATATTTTCTACCACTTAAAAAACAGCCCGTGTTACCTACTGGACTCCTTGTATGAAACAGAAAACCTCAGACACTCTTTTGCATCTGAGGTTTTACATATTTGCTTTTAATTATAACGTTTAAATAATAAGCATCGCATCGCCATAACTAAAGAAACGGTATTTTTCTTTAATCGCTTCTTTATAGGCGCGCTGTATAAAGTCATGTCCTGCAAAAGCCGAAGCCATCATCATCAAAGTAAGCTTTGGTGTATGGAAGTTTGTAATCATCGCATTTGCAATGCTGAATTCATGTGGTGGGAATAGGAATTCGTTTGTCCATCCCTCATACGGATTCAAAGTATTACTTGTAGATACCGAGCTCTCTAATGCGCGCATCGCTGTAGTTCCTACAGCACAAATTCTAGCTTTTCTCTCGATTCCAGCATTGACAATATCTGCTGTTTCTTGTGGAATCTTAAACTCCTCAGAATCCATTTTATGCTTAGACAGGTCTTCTACTTGAACTGGATTAAAGGTTCCTAATCCTACGTGCAAAGTTACCTCTGGTAAATGCACTCCTTTTATTTCTAATCGCTTAAGCAAGTGCTTAGAGAAATGCAATCCAGCAGCTGGTGCAGCAATAGCCCCTTCGTTTTTAGCGAAGATCGATTGGTAGCGCTCCGCATCTTCTGGCTCTACCTCACGATCTATATATTTAGGTAAAGGTGTTTCGCCAAGCTCATGTAGTTTTGCTCTAAACTCCTCATAAGAACCATCGTACAAGAATCTAATCGTACGCCCTCTAGAAGTTGTGTTGTCGATTACCTCTGCTAGTAAAGACTCATCATCACCAAAAAACAGCTTGTTCCCAATTCGAATTTTCCTCGCTGGGTCAACCATTACATCCCATAGACGGGTTTCGGAATCTAACTCACGCAATAAGAATACTTCTATTTTTGCATTTGTCTTCTCTTTCTTACCGTGTAAGCGGGCAGGAAAAACCTTCGTGTTGTTAAAGACCAAGATATCGTCCTCGTCAAAATAGTCGATTAAGTCTTTAAACATTTTGTGTTCAATAGTCTGCTCTTTACGATTCAACACCATTAAACGTGACTCATCTCGATGTTCCGCAGGATATTTTGCAATCAGTTCCTCTGGAATCTCAATGTCATAATTAGAAAGTCTCATTCCCATAGTCCAAAAATAATTTTATTTGTGAAGGGTGCAAATATACGACTCTGAGATAGGCGTTGTCAAGATTTTAAGGATAATTTATTTGGCAGTAGTGTTTTTTTTGTCTTAAATTTTGCAGCTAAAACACTCGCTATCTTTTGCTCTACTTGACATTGCTGCGAGAATGCTAATACATACAAATCAAAATTCAAAGCTCCACGAATTTTAACTTTTTCGACACTTTAATTAACTCACTATTAACTAATGAGCCCTTTTTGATTCAAAGGTTGAATTTATAATCTTGATGAAATAACCAATCTACTTACTAAAAGATCTTTTCACTTTTTTACAGTTTCTCCTCTTGTAAATCAATACCAAGACGATGCCAAACGCTCCAAAACTCAGGAAAAGACTTTTCTACTACTTCAGGTGCTTCTATTCGAATAGGTGCCTTTATTACCAGAGGTGCAAATGCCATGGCCATACGGTGATCCTCATAAGTTGCTATACTAACTCCATGAGGTATATCCTTTTGCCTTGCCTCTAACCGTAAGCTTTCCTCACCAATAGAAACCTTAGCACCTAGTTTCTTCAATTCTTTTTGCAACGCCACTAGCCTATCGGTTTCTTTTATTTTCAAAGTATGCAATCCAGTAAGGGACATTGATACACCTAACGCAAAAGCAGTCACAACAATCGTTTGTGCTAAGTCTGGAAAATCCGAGCAATCTAAGCTTATTGAATTCTTTACACTATTGGTTTTATGCAAAACTAGATCAGCATTATCCCAGGTGCTTTTTACACCAAAATCGGTAAATATAGACTGCAACCTACTATCGCCTTGTAAACTATCTTGTCGTAAGCCGCCAAGACGCATTTCCTCCATCTTGCTTATAGCGAAAAAACTATATAAATAAGACGCAGAACTCCAATCGGATTCGACCGTTACAGTTTTTACGATTGGCTTGCTAGCTTTTTCAACTTGCAACAAGTTTCCCTCTATAGATGTCCTTACCCCTAGTCGCTGAAGCAACGCAAGTGTCATCTGTATATAAGGTAAGGAAGTTATCGCACCGCGAAGTTTTATCTGCAAACCATCTGGCAAGACTGACCCGATGAGTAACAAGGCAGAAACGTACTGACTACTCATAGATGCGTCCACCTCTACGGATTCTACTTGAAGCTTCTTACCACGTATCTCTAATGGAGGATAACCTTGCTTATCAATATACTTTACCTCTGCTCCCATGCTTTGTAATGCTTCAACTAAAGGTGCAATAGGTCGCTGATGCATTCGCTGGCTTCCTTTTAAAACGGTGGTTCTCCCTTCTTGAATAGTATAATATGCGGTTAAGAAACGCATGGCGGTACCAGCATGACCAACATCTATTTCCTTTTCATCGCTTTCTAGAGCTTTCTTCAACACCTGTGTATCGACACTATCCGAGAGATTATCAATAGCAAAACCCCCTAATAATTTCTGCAATACCAAAAGTCTATTCGATTCGCTTTTGGAACCTCTTAGCTGAATTCGCTGGCTTACAGGAATGGTATTTACAGTGAGCCTGTATTTCATTTATCGTGATCTTGTTCTTTTAGGAATCGCCAAAACCTTGCATAGGTCGAGGATATACCTGCTACAGCACCTGCAACAAAAAACACCCAGACTCGTCCTACACCAAAAGCTTCTTGTATAAATTCTTTAGAGAATCCGCTAAGCAACCACTGAAGTAGAATAAGGAGCAAGCCATAAACCACACTAAGATAAACAGCAGATTTCCAAAAGCCTGGATAGGTTATAATACGTTTAAACATGTTTTATTTTAATTTAGGGTTGTTATGATGCCTATCGTGATCCCGATCGGTTTTTATATCTAGTTTCTTATTAAATGACTTTTCTAAGTCAACACCGGTTTGATTGGCTAAACATAATACTACAAATAGCACATCGGCCAACTCCTCGCCCAAGTCTTTTTCTTTATCGCTTTCTTTTTCACTTTGCTCTCCATATCTACGAGCGATTATACGAGCTACTTCGCCTACTTCCTCAGTAAGCTGAGCCATATTAGTAAGTTCATTAAAATAGCGAACACCATGGGTTTTAATCCAATCGTCTACTTGCTTTTGTGCATTCTTTATATCCATTACTAAAAATTTATTCTCTTATTTTTGAATCTATTATTATTGTCACTGGGCCATCGTTAACTAAAGATACGTCCATCATGGCACCAAACTCTCCTGTGGGCACCGACTTGCCAATTTCTTGCTCCAATGCTGCAACGAACTTTTTATACATCGGCTCGGCAAATTCTGGCTTTGCTGCTTTTATATACGATGGTCTATTTCCTTTCCTTGTACTTGCATGCAAGGTAAATTGACTAACCACTAAGGCTTGTTTTCCGGTATCTAACAAGGATAGGTTCATTACCCCATCGGCATCGTCAAAAATCCGAATTCGGCTAATCTTCCGAACCAACCAATCTATATCCTCTTCTGTATCAGCATCTTCTACGCCTAACAACACTAGGATACCACTTTCTATTTCGCCAACTATTTCATCGGCTATTTTTACATTTGAATTTTTTACTCGTTGTAATACTACTCGCATATTTACTCTCTATATTCGTCTCTTCTATACGTATCGTCGTCTCCTTCTACTAACTGCACATAACTATTATATCGCGACCAAAACAAAGTACCTTCTTCTAGTGCACCTTTTACTGCACATTGTGGCTCTTTTAAATGTAAGCAGTTATGAAATCTACAATGTTGTTTCATGGCAAAGAACTCTGGAAAATAATCTCCTATTTCCTCTCGTTCCATTTCTACCACTCCAAATCCACGAATTCCAGGGGTATCGATAATCTGGGCACCGAAGTCTAAATCGTGCATTTCTGCAAATGTGGTGGTGTGTTGGCCTTGTTTATGAATAGAAGAAATATCCGATGTTTTCAAATCCAATCCAGGTTGCAAGGCATTGATCAAAGTGGATTTTCCTACCCCACTATGGCCAGAGAACAAACTTGTTTTGCCTAGCATTAGTTCTTTTACCTTATCGATATTTTTTCCGGTCGCCGCCGATATTTCAATACAAGTATAGCCTATTTCCTTGTACATTGCCGAAAGGAAGAGCATCTCATCTATTTGATCTTGATCGTAGGTATCTATTTTATTAAATAACAAGATGGTTTTAATCCTATAAGCTTCTGCCGTAACCAAAAACCTGTCGATAAAAGTAGGTGTAGTTACTGGGCCAGCAACGGTTACCAATAGAAAAGCTAGGTCTATATTTGATGCGATAATATGTTTTTGATGGGACAGGTTTACCGATCTACGAACAATATAATTTTCCCGATCTTCAATACCAACAATCACTGCCTGCACCTCTTTATTTCCTTCCTCCATCTTCATCATCACCTTATCCCCTACAGCAACTGGGTTGGTGCTTTGTATGCCATCCAACCGAAACCTCCCGCGTATCCTTGCGCGATACATTTCTCCGTCTTCTCCTTTCACTTGATACCAGCTTCCGGTAGACTTATATACTACACCTTTCATACTTATTTATTAATTATTTTATTCTGATGATTTATAGATTCTTGATGAATCGCTTTATATAATCGCAACATAAAAGTTTCACTCATCTCATTTATCTCTCCCAATTCCAACATGCGCTCTAACACTTTTCTCCAACGCTCTTCCTGTAAAATAGACACATTATTCTCTTTCTTCCAAACACCAATTTCCTCAGCAATCTTCATTCGTTTACCAAGCAAAGCAACTAACTCGTCGTCTACAATATCTATTTTAGTTCTTAACTTATGTAGTGTATCTGCAGAAGCTTGTTTCCCCACGTCCGACGTTCGGACTCTTAGGCTTCTCATCAACTCTATTAAAGCTTCTGGTGTAATTTGTTGGTCTGCATCGCTCCATGCTTTATCTGGATTCGGATGAGTTTCTATCATCATACCATCGTAATTCAAATCCAATGCCTTCTGACATAAGTAAGCTATCTTTTCTCTATTCCCTGCAATATGCGAGGGATCGATTAGCATAGGTACATTCGGAAAATTACTTTTAAAGTCAATAGGAATTTGCCACTCAGGATTGTTCCTGTAAGTATTTTCTCCATAAGAAGAGAAGCCTCTATGAATAACACCAAGCTTCATAATATCCTGTGTATAGAGTCGCTCCAACGCCCCTTCCCATAATGCTAGGTCAGGGTTTATCGGGTTCTTTACCAAAACGATTTTGTCAATACCTTTCATCGCTTGGGCTATTTCTTGCACCACGAATGGCGAAACGGTGGTACGAGCACCTATCCAAAGCACATCCACGTCATGTTTTAATGCTAGTTCTACATGATATGGATTAGCCACTTCCGTAGCGGTAAGTAAACCAGTCTCTTCTTTGGCACGTTGCAACCATTTTAGTCCAATAGCTCCTACTCCCTCGAAGTTTCCAGGACGGGTTCGCGGTTTCCAAATTCCAGCTCGTAATATAGTGGCAGTACTATCTTTAAGCTTATGTGCTACCTCCAACACCTGTTCTTCGGTCTCGGCACTACAAGGCCCGGCAATTAATAGCGGATGTGTAAGCCCAAAGTCAGCAAGCCAATCTTTATTCTTTTCTATGTTTTGCATAACTAAAATACGACCAATTTTATTGATACTATTGGTCGTTGCGAAATTACTGAATTATTTACCTACAGTATAAAGATAAAGATAGTAGTTCTATATAAAGTTATGTTATAGATTGAAACTGTGTTTTTGTTTTTTCGTGATTTTGGTTTTTTGTATTTCGTAATGTAATGATTGCCTTTTACACTTAAATTCTGAGAGTTTCCCGCAGATCCCGCGGATTTTCGCAGATAGTTTTGAAATGTATTTTTGTTTTCTCGTGCTTTTGTTTTTTTGTACTCCTGTAATATGCTGGTAAATATCGCATTTTATACCACACAACTCGCATCCCGCACCTCGCACCTTGAATATTTCACAAACAGAAAAAGCTATAATTAAATTTTCCATTTGCAAAAGGCTTTTTGAAACAATACCTTTACCTTGCCGATAACTACTAAATAGTTTTTATGTCTATACAAGTCGATAACATCGTTAAAAAATACGGAGAGCAAGAAGCTTTAAAATCGATTAGCTTTTCGCTGAACAAAGGGGAAATCGTTGGGCTTTTAGGACCCAATGGTGCTGGAAAATCTACCTTAATGAAGATTCTCACTACCTACATCAAACCAACATCGGGAAAGGCTACGGTAAACGGATATGATATAGACGAGGAAACGATTAAAGTACGTCAAAACATAGGTTATCTACCAGAGCACAATCCGTTGTACTTAGATATGTACGTAAGAGAGTATTTGCTCTATAACGCCAGCATTTATAAAGTAGATAAAGATAAAATTGAAGGACTTATTGAGCAAACAGGACTCAGCTCACATGCCAATAAAAAAATAGGCGAACTTTCGAAAGGCTTCCGACAACGCGTTGGCCTAGCAGCTGCCCTTCTTCACGATCCAGAGGTATTAATATTAGATGAACCCACCACCGGTTTGGATCCCAACCAGCTTATTGATATTCGAGAGTTGATTAAAAAAGTGGGGAAAGAGAAAACCGTATTACTGTCCACGCATATCATGCAGGAAGTAGAAGCGATGTGCGACCGAGTTATCATCCTTCACCAAGGCAGTATTGTTTTGGATAAAAAGATGGATGCATTAATTCAAAATCAGATTATTGAAGTAGAGTTTGATTTTCGATTAGAAGAGGTGGCTTTTAAGCAATTACCACATCTTGTAAAAGTAGAAAGCCTAAGCGGACAACTTCATCAATTGCATTTCGATACCGAAGAGGATATGCGAGCAGTAGTATACGACTTTGCTAAAGAACAAGGACTTCGAACGCTACAATTGCATCAGAAAAGTCCTACGTTAGAAAAACTTTTTATAGAGCTTACTCAATAATAACAAGCGATCCCAAGTATTTTTCATCTACCTCGACGATCGGTGGAGTATTATATATACGCACATCACCCGTATTTAGAATCTCACCACGGATAGCTTGCGTAGGATATAATAACATGTGATTCGTACCTCTATGATATAGATCTATTTCTTCTATGGGCATTGAAGAAGTTTCTATCCTAGCATTTCCAGCATATACAGACATATCGGCTTTTTCTGCCGTGCCTTCTAACTTAAAGTACGAATGTCCATTGGCTAGTACATTTAACTCGTGAACTTCTAAGTTCATCTCAAAAACACCATTATTATAATAGGAATCATTAAAATGATTTTCACAAATAAGCCCTATTTTGTTTTGTTTCCACACGCCTTCATTACGTACCATACCAGTGGAAGCATTTCGAATGGTATATAACTTCGGCGCATATATATAAACAGTTGTATACGAGCGTTTTCTGAGAACATCACAAGTACTTTCATCCTCAATATAAAGCACTCCATCTTCGATGGTAAACTGAATATTACCCATCAAGTTCTCTCTTGTTTTCACTTGAACCCGCATAAGCGTATCTTGTATAACCACTAGATCCATATGACCTTGTACAGTTACAGACTGAAACTCTCCTACATCTTCCTCAAACAGGATCTCTGCACCAGGTGTCTTTACACAATCCCATGCACTTTCACTATTACATCCAAGAAATATAAGAGTCAAAAGAATAAGAATATTATACTTTACTTTTTCCATACACTGCACTTATTAAAACTTATATCCAAGACCCAACTCCATTGCTTCTGCTCGGAAATAATGCGCTTTTACATCTAACATTACAAACACAGGACTCTCAGCAATTTGATACTTCATACCTAGTCTGTTGTATATCTGACTTTCATAGGATATTGGCCAATAAGCGTAGAACCCTAAGTTAGCGAACAAAGAAAAATCATCCGAAACAAACAAATCGTATCCAGCATAAACCCCTATTCGCTTAAAATCCTCTGTGCCAGTATACCCAGCTTCAGGAAATGCAACAGAACGGAATCGAACAATATCTTTTATAAAAGGACTATAGAAAAACTCCACGCCTGCATGCCAACCACTTCGATAGCTCCATCGCTTACCAAGTGCCCCACCAAGTACAAAAAATTCACGTGTAGGCTGGCCAATTCCTGCTTGATTTATTCCTCCTCTAAGAATTGCTTCATATCGCAGTACAGATAGCTCATCGGCTTTAGGCCAATCTATTTCCGCAGCACTCGGAATCTGCACCTCATCCCAACTATATCTAAGCCCAATATGCGCATATAGTGTATTGGCACTAGTATTCGGTTTTTTTATCGATCCGTTGGAATAGTGTACAATTCCCAAACCTGCTAACACCCCCATGCCTTCCCAAATATTTTCCTTTACAAAATTCAGCTCCAAGCGAGTTGCCCCTAGAAATTTACTCCCATAAGCTACATTCCTGAAATTTTTATCTGGATGGTAAGGGTTTCCTATATAGGCTATTCCTTGAGCTAATTTAAACTGTAATAGTCGCGATGCAAAATACCAATGAATATGACCGTATAAGGAATAATTATCTCCTAAGGCTTCTACGTGAGATTGGTGGTAAAAAAAACTAAATCCTAATTCAGGGTAATTATTCTTGTAACTCCAATGTTTTTCTGGATTCAAGGTTTTGCTCCAAGAAAAATGAAAACCCGTTGGATGCTCGCTAAGCAAATGTGCTATATTCGGATTATGCTCCAAAGTATTCCCATAAAACACACTAGCATCTATAGCATATTTAGATAAGTTATTTTGTGCAAAAACAGAGGTGTTTAAAAAAAGAAACACCCCTGATAAAATTGTAAGAAGTCTTCGCATTCTTATATAACTATAGCAAGATATCGTTCAGGTACACCTCCCAAGTTACATCTACACAGTCTGCCATGGTTAATGACACCGAACAGTATTTTTCAAAACTCAAAGCTGCCGCACGCTTAGCTTTATCGGCAGGAATATCGCCCTCCAAATAAACACGTACTGCCATAGATTTAAAAGGTTTTGCCCCATCTAACTCTACTCGTTCCCCATCGACTTCTGCTCGATAAGAATCAATTTTTAAACGTTGCTTTTTTAGAATAGAAATTATATCAATAGCACTACATCCCGC
>DATGSX010000113.1:0-3612 GCA_035302145.1 Flavobacteriaceae bacterium
GACTATAGCAATGGTCTTTTGTCTATCGTCCATTACCTCAAATAATATATCACAGAAATCCTCTTTTATTTCGTTTAAACGCGTCTGAATATCACTAATAGAGTGGTACTGCTTTTTCTCCAACTGAAATAAAAATCGAAACATTTTATCGATAAAAGATTCAATACGCTTTTTATCAAAAAATGGTTTTGATTGTAAATGCCTTTGGTAGATTTTCTCAACAAATTTTTTTTCCATAATGCGGTTGTATTTCAATTATAGTTGTGTGACTTATATTACTTTCATTTTCCTGACTTTCAGCTCTATACAACTTTCCAATTGGACAAAGTTTCAGAAAACAAAATCTAACGTCTTGCCAAATTCACTAAGTGCATAGTGAATGTAAATTGGTTTTGTTTCTGTGAACTTACGTAAATTCAAACCATTTTCTCTTATCTTTTCAATTCCTTAAACAACTTCTTACTACCAATTCCTTGCTCGGTGTTTTGTAATTCTCTGGAATGCATTTTATCATGTATTTACAAACTTATTAAAATCGGAATATTCCATTTTTCCACAAATTAATTCCGTAGTTTATTGTACATTCTATAAATTACAATTCTCCTTTTTCACCACCATTTGCTTTTTAAAAACTACTTTCTTTTTTAACATTAAACATACAAAATTATAAATCAATTAAAATGATTTGCAGTCGAAAAAGACAAATAAATGCCAAAAAAACGATTGCGGTTTAGGCAATCGTTTTGAATAATACTAGGTTAGGTTGTATTTATCGTTTTATAAAACGATCAGTTATCGTACGTTTTTGGTCTGTAACTTTAATAATATAAGTTCCTTGAGGTAGCGCACTTACGTTTATTGCATTCGTCGAAGTACGCAATACTTCAACTCCTAACATATTGTAGATTCTAACCTGCTCTATGCTTTGCTCGTTTTCGACAAATAAAATTTGCGAAGCTGGATTTGGCCAAAGTTTGATAGTGTTTGAACGTTGCATATCGGCTACGCCCAATGTCGGATCTTCTACAGCTTTTGGCAAGTAGGGTCTTCTTACATTTTCATCTCCAAAAGAAACACCAAACAACTTGTTATTAGACAAAACTTCGTCTAAAACAGTTGGCTGGTAGTCTGACATCGAATTTCCAATAAAAGCTTTCCATGTGTTTGTGCCATTTGCTTCTCGCTCCATTCCTTTATAGCTTATGGACTGTAGTACACCTGCCTGGTCTATATTTATTTCTAAATCCTCATCAGCATCGGCAATCATTTCTAATGCCTGCACTCCGGTTATAGATTGGTTGAACTTCACTCCCCAGACATAAGTGACGAATTGCTCATTTTCGTCGGCAATAAAATCGATAGTAATAGCTACAGAGTTTTCACCTTCTCCAATCCAAAATTCTACTTCCTCCATAGAAAACCAAGTTGGGCTATAGGCTGCATACTTAAAAGTGGGTGCCACTGGTACAGGCATAAAGCCATACGAAACGCCATACCAACGTTCATTTGATAAAGGCTCATTAATACCTCCTTGCATTCCAAGTGCATCAACTGCATTGCCAGACCAGGTGCTCCACCAATCTGGTTCGGAATCCAAGCCTTCGTGATGGTTATAAATAATGTCGTTTAAAAACCCATTTGTATCTAACCATGTAAACCCATGATCTGCCGCTGCAATCAAATCTAGAGCACTGCCCATAGTGAGTTGATCATCTTCGTTAAAACGGATTCCCCATCCAAAAGAAGAATCTTCGGTTTGATCTCGAAAATCGACAAGTAAATAAGCTTTTTGATCTCCTTCACCTAGCCAAAACACAATATCCTCTGCCGAAAGTTGCGCGTGCATGATTGTGAATCCAAAAAACAAAGTAAAAAATGTAAAAATTCTTTTCATAATAAATTAATGAGTTAAAAAAGTTAATGAAAAGAATAAAAGAAAAGACAGATTGCTATACAGCGTACACTATCTAAGCTTTTATCCTGAAAGCAATAGTTGATTTTTGGCAGGTATTCTGACTTTCTACATTCTACTATGCCTTCCCATTTATTGAATACAAACAGTGGCGTGCCAAATAGAACCTTTTTGTAGATTTACAGCTGCAGGAACAGTCTAGGATTTTCACCTAATTCCCTCTATTCGTGTTGTTTTATTCAGTAAAGATAAAACCAACAACCAAAAATCGATGCGAAAGTACGGTTAATTACCTTAACTAGCAATTTTATAGGAGTTAGTGATTAGAAGTCAGCGTGAAAATCAGGTGCGAGGTGCGGGATACGCGGTAACGTGGTGAAAAAATCTGCGAGATCTGCGGGAGATAATTAGAAACAAAGTCTCATCAGATTGGTAACACGAGAAATATATTTTTTAACCATCTAGTATATCTACATATTTTCTTATTTTTAGTTTTCAAAACTTTTCTTATGAAAAAATTTCTTCGCATTTTCTTTTTGATTTTTCTAAGCACTTCCCTACTTGTATCCTGTATGGACGATATGGACGATGTTCTTCCCAAGAACAGAGATATGCAGCAAGCAAGTGATTTTGTATACCGAGCTATGAACTTTTTTTATCTGTACAAAGCAAATACTGCAGAGCTAGCGAATGATTATTTCACTGATTCAAATGATAAAAAAGACTTTATTACTAGGTTTCAAACCCCCGAAAGTCTATTTAATTATCTGAAATACGATCGAGATCGATTTAGTGTGTTGGTAGATGATTATGTGGAATTAGAGCGTTTGTTACAAGGAAAAAATTTTAGCACAGGAGCTATTTTTTTTAGTTTTACTCATGGAAATGACATGTTTCTTCTAGTCCGGAATGTGGTAGCAAATTCAAGTGCTGATGAGAACAACGTAGTACGAGGTGATATTTTTCATGCGATTAACGGACAAGTAATTACGGAAAACAACATAAACGAATTATTGAATGCCGCTACATTGACGTTTAGTTATGCTTATGAATCCGACGACGGATATGAAAAATCCAACGATACAGTTACGCTACAAAATCATGAAATGGATGAACCGTCCATCGGTATGTATAAGACACTTGATGTAGGAGGTACAAAAGTTGGTTACTTGATGTACAACAGCTTTATAGGGAGTTATAATCAAGATTTAAATGATGTTTTCAGATATTTTAAAGAGGAGGCTGTCGATGAATTGGTGGTAGATTTACGTTATAATTCTGGCGGATCTATTTACTCCGCAGAATTATTGAGCACAATGATTACTGGTCAATTTAAAGGAGAAGTTCTTTACGAAAATGAATGGAATGCAGATTTACAATCCTACTATGGAGAAACAGTACTCTTTTCAGATAAATTCAACTCTGGCGAAACCATAGAAAGCTTAAGACTCCCACGTGTAGCAATACTTACACAACCTAGAACTGCATCGGCAAGCGAACTAGTTATCAATGCGCTAACCCCTTATATAAACGTTCTACAAGTAGGTACGGCTACACGGGGAAAATACCAAGGCTCGGTTTTGGTATACGATTCGCCTAACTTTAGCAGAGAGCACCTCAACCCAAACCATCGTTACGCTATGTTACCATTGGTTTTAAAAACAAAGAACTCAGTAGGTTTTACCGATTTTGACGATGGA
>DATGSX010000114.1:0-2112 GCA_035302145.1 Flavobacteriaceae bacterium
GCAATGCCCAATTAAGAATTCTGGTATAATAATGTAGGAATACCCAGAAGGAGGCTAATAGTCCAAAACAAATTAAGCCAACGAAAAATAAGTTGTACGTAAAACTTTTATCCACTCCTAGAGGACGCCAGAACTCAGCTAATAAAAATATAACTGCTAAAGCTGATATTAATATATTTATAGTGTTGGCACGTTTGTCAGATAGCGTAAGCTTACTTGAAATTTTAGATGTTATTTTCTCGTTTTTAAATAAGCCTGTTATGCCGAATCCAATTAAAATGAGTCCTAACCAATAACCATAAGCTATGGCAATAACTCCTAGTAGGATTAAAATTCCATGAAGTAAATTTCCAGCTGCTTTTTTAATATTTCTTCTTCTGAAAAAATAGGCTGCAAAAGGTGGAATAAGGAATAAGGCAACCAAAAGAGAAGCAGCAATTGCGGCTGTCTTCGTGAAAGCAAGCGGACGGAATAATTTCCCTTCTGCACCAATCATCGCAAATACTGGAATAAAACTGATAATGGTGGTTAATACAGCGGTTAGAATAGCACCAGAAACCTCAGCACTAGCATCGTAAACAACTTTATTAATAGGTCGTTTTAAACCCGTGTTGCGATAATGTTCTTCATCATCATCTAGATGCCTTAAAATATTTTCTGTGAGGATGATACCGATATCAACCATCGTACCAATAGCAATGGCAATCCCCGAGAGTGCAACGATGTTGGCATCTACATTAAAGAATTTCATTGCTATAAAAACCATCAGAACGGCCACTGGTAAAAGCCCTGAAATAAGTACAGAGGCTCTTAAATTAAAGACCATGATGATGATTACAAATATGGTTATGAGCACTTCTAAACTTAAAGCTTCATCGAGCGTGTTCAACGTTTCTTGAATCAATTCCGAACGGTCGTAAAATGGCACTACCGTGAGTTGTGATATAGTTCCATCTGAAAGCTCTTTGGAAGGTAATCCTGCTTTAAGTTCATCAAGCTTGTCTTTTACATTATTTATAACCTCCATCGGGTTGGCACCATATCGTGCGGTAACAACGCCACCTACAACTTCAGCACCTTCTTTATCTAATATGCCTCTTCGTGGTGCTGGCCCTAAGTTTACATTGGCTATGTCTTTAATTCTGATAGAAGTATAGTCTTTAGAAGTAATTACTGCATCTTCTATATCGGCTACACTTTTTATATATCCCAATCCACGTACTAAATATTCTGCTTGATTGATTTCCATAGTTTGCGCGCCGATTTCTCTGTTACTTTCCTTAACAGCTCGAACTACTTGGTCTAAGCCAATATTATATTGACGCATTAGCTCTGGTTTCACATCGATTTGATATTCCTGAACATAACCACCTATAGATGCTACTTCGGAAACACCACTTGCCGATGATAGGGCATATTTTACATAGTAATCTTGTATACTACGCAATTCATGCAAATCCCAACCTCCAGTAGTATTTCCATCTTTATCACGTCCTTCTAAGGTGTACCAAAAAATTTGTCCAAGACCTGTGGCATCTGGCCCTAAAGATGGTTGCGCGTCGGCAGGAAGTAAGCCCGATGGCAAAGAATTTAGTTTTTCTAAAATACGACTTCGACTCCAGTAGAATTCCACACCCTCTTCGAAAATGATATAAATACTTGAAAAACCGAACATCGAAGAACTTCGTATCGTCTGTACCCCTGGAATTCCTAAGAGGGTAGTGGTAAGCGGATACGTAATTTGATCTTCAATATCTTGTGGGGAGCGACCGGGCCACTCGGTATAAATAATTTGTTGATTTTCTCCTAAATCGGGAATAGCATCAACGGCAACAGGATTGGTAGGTAGAAAACCTGTATTCCAATTAAAAGGTGCGTTTACAACGCCCATACCGACAAAAAGTGCGAGTAACAAGACAGCAACTAGCTTGTTCTCTATGAGAAATTTTATGCTTCTATTTAGCATTTAATATGATTGTTTAGCAGTTATACATTAATTAATACGCTGATTGCTTCAGAATATTAAATACAACAAAGTAGCCTCGTATAAGGATATACGAAGGGGCACCTACAAGTAAATGAGGTGTTGAAATGTATTATGCTATATCAGGG
>DATGSX010000115.1:0-3832 GCA_035302145.1 Flavobacteriaceae bacterium
TTTTCTTTAGCTTGTTTAAATAAATCTCGAACTCGGGAAGCACCTACCCCCACAAACATTTCAACAAAGTCAGAGCCAGATAGAGAGTAGAATGGTACTTTAGCCTCTCCTGCTACTGCTCTTGCTAATAATGTTTTACCAGTCCCCGGAGGACCAACAAGCAACGCACCCTTAGGAATTTTACCTCCTAAAGCTGTATATCGACCTGGATTTCTAAGAAACTCAACTATTTCTTCGACCTCTTCTTTAGCGCCTTCTAATCCAGCAACATCTTTGAATGTTGTTTTTATATCGGTGTTTTCATCAAATAGTTTTGCCTTAGATTTTCCGATGTTGAAAATTTTCCCACCTGCGCCACCGCCAGCTCCAGCAGACATTCGTCGCATAATGAAAATCCAAACGGCAATAATGATGATAAATGGCAAGAAAGAAATAAGAATATCACCAAATACGTTTGTATCGGTTTTCCATTCTACCGTAGTAGTTAAATCCTTTTCATCCTTGATTTTATTAATGTTGTTTTCGAAGTTCTGTAAATCACCAAATTCAAATTGATAACTAGCATCACCAGGATTTGGACTAATAAACTTGTTACTAGCATTTTCTTTATGCTCTTCTTTATCTTTTGCTTCGGAAGTTAAATATACTTCGGCCTTTTTCTTATTTATTATTACTACTCGCTCTACATCGCCTTCCGCCAAGTATTTCTCAAATTCAACCTGTGTAGTTTTGGTAGGTTGTGCCCATTTGTTTCCTCCAAATATATTAATCCCTATAAATAGCATGATTAGGGCTGCCCATATCCAATATGTATTAAATCTAGGTTTCCTAGGTGGTATTTTCTTGCTGTTATTTGCCATTTGGCTTATATTTTAATTTAATATGATGATTCTATTTTAATAGATTTTGCGTCGCCCCAAAGGCCTTCTATGTCGTAAAAACTACGTGTTTCAGGTTGAAAGATATGTACAACAACGCTAACATAATCTAAAAGCACCCATTTTGAGTTAGATGTAGATTCTATATGCCAAGGCTTTTCTTTCATGCCTCTGCTAACTGTTTTTAATATAGACCCTTCCAATGCGTTTACTTGTGTACTAGAATTTCCATTGCAAAGTACAAAATAATCACATACTGTGTTTTCGATCTCTCTAAGATCTAAAATCTCTATATCTTTCCCTTTTACTTCTTCGATCCCCTGTATTATTAAACTTAATAGGTGGTCGTTATCTTTATTGTTTTCTGTCATTAAAAATTTTTAATTTACGCAAAGTTATTATTTTTTTGCATGTAGTAAGCCTTTTAGGCAAACATAATGCTATAATAGACAAATATGAACTTAATCAAACTCAGTGCCACGGATTCTACCAATACTTTTTTGAGTGAGCTGGTTAGAGATTCTACCTTGCAAAGTCCAACGGTAATTCTTACCGATAACCAAACTGCTGGACGTGGTCAACGAGGTAATGACTGGTATTCTGAGCCCGGTAAGAGCCTGGCTATGAGCATCTATATTAAGCCTAATATGCTCTTGGCCAAAGATCAGTTTTATTTGTCTATGCTAGTATCTTTGTCAGTTAAAGAAGTCTTAAAGGGTTTCGGGATTCCTCAAGTTAGTGTAAAATGGCCTAACGACATTCTGTCACGTTCAAAAAAGCTAGCTGGAATACTAATTGAAAATACGGTTAAACAGGATAAGATCTCGACCAGCATTATAGGAATTGGAATAAATGTGAATACTAAATCCGTTAAATCGCTACCCAAATTAGGTTCTATGTATTCACAAATGAATATGAAGTTCGAAATAGAGGAGGTGGCAATGAAAATTTTAGACGATTTACTTCCTAAGTTTGAATCTTTTTCGCCTGATAATTATATCGAACTAAAACATAACTATGAACAGCAGTTATTTAGGAAGGATAAGGTGTCAAGCTTTATGGATAAAAATCAACAGCTTTTCTCAGGAATAATCCGAGGTGTAACCGATGCTGGTCAGCTAAAAGTAGAAACCTCCTTGGATAATAGCATAAAGCTATATTGGCCCAAGGAAATTTCACTAAAATATTAATTGATAAAGTTTATCTTTTTATTCTGAGTCAGAAAAATCTGTGTGATTAGCACATTAGGACAACTATTATAGAGTGATCGAAAAATGCTTAGGTTTTGGCTTGAGATTGTAAAGTTAAACCTTTCTAGATCAGCGACTCGGAATGGATATAGCCTAAGATAAACTAGCCATGTTCTCTGTCAGTGTATTCAAAAATTTACTGATAGGATTCTTTATCATCATGGCCATCATAGCGTTAAACTTACCTTCAAACTGCAGACTTGCTGTAGTTTTGTTTTCTGATTGCTCTTCCAAATCCGCAGTTAGTGTAAAAGGTAACTTATCACTAATTGCACCAAGGACTACTTTATCTGGATTGGATATGTCTTTTATTTCCAATGCTATTTCAGGCATTCCTTTTAATCCAAATACGAAAGCATTTTCTCTTATCACTTCAAATTTAGCTCTATCCTTTGGCATAAGTTGCTCGTAGTTTTCTACTTTCTGTAGAAAGTCATGAAGTTCTTTTTTAGAAAGATTAACCTCTACTTTATTACTGTTTAATTCCATTTTAAATTATTTGTTTATATCCCAAGTTTCTGGTTGTTTACTCCAAAGAGAGAGAATTTCAGACTCTTTCTCTGAGATAAAATTAGATTTTTCAGCTTGTGTTAAAAGGTTGTTGTAGTTACTTAACGTATATAAGTCTACACCTGCCTTTTTAAAGTTCTCTTCCGCAATTGGAAAACCATAAGAAAATATTGCAAATACTCCTTTTACTTTGGCACCATAATCTTTCAATGCATTAACCGCTTTTAAACTGCTGTTTCCGGTGCTTATCAAGTCTTCAATAACCACTACACTGCTTCTAGGTTCTAAATGCCCTTCTATTTGATTTTGTCTTCCGTGCTTTTTAGGTTCTGGTCTTACGTAGCAAAACGGTAGGTTTAAATAATCGGCTACTAGGGCGCCAATCCCAATAGCACCTGTTGCTACACCAACTATAGCGTCTGGTTTGCCAAGTTCATCTTCTATTTGTCTAGCTAGTTGTTCGCGCAAATAATTACGAATAATCGGATGAGAAAGCGTAATTCGATTGTCGCAATAAATTGGCGATTTCCAACCTGAAGCCCATATAAAAGGTTTTTGTGGTTGTAGTTTAATTGCATTAATTTGCAAAAGCAAACTGGCAGTTTTTTGTGCGGTTTCCTTATTTAAAATCATACAACTTATATGTATAAAGTGTTTATTAAAGATACTCCAATTATTCTTTCAACAGTAAAGAATATTGGAAAGCAATATACAGCTATTCCTATAAAAGACATAAAATTTAAAAAGCTTATTAAAGATATTAACAAAGGTAAGTTGAAATATGTTAACCTTTATCATCCAGATAAAGCTATGTTAGATTCTATATTACTTGAAAAACTTCCAGTTGTTATTGCTGCAGGTGGCATGGTGTATAACTCGAAACAACAAATTCTATTTATTAAACGAAACAATCGTTGGGATTTACCAAAAGGAAGAGTAGAGAAGAACGAAAGACTGGAGGATGCAGCAATTCGCGAAGTAGAGGAGGAAACAGGAGTAAAAGATCTAGAGTTGGGGGAATTTATTACAAAGACTTATCATGTGTTTAAGCGAAATAAAAAATGGAAGCTTAAGGTTACTTATTGGTACGAAATGCATTCTGATTACCAAGGGAAATTAAAGCCTCAAAAAGAAGAAGGGATTAAGAAGGTAAAGTGGAAAAACTTTGAACAATCGCAACGTGCATTAAAAAAT
>DATGSX010000116.1:0-12520 GCA_035302145.1 Flavobacteriaceae bacterium
CAAGCCAATGAAGATATTTCGTTACATACTAAGCCCACTCTATCACCTGTGGTTTTACCTCCTGGTTTTTATAACCACTATGGTGCTATCACCGTTTTTACTATTCTCAACTATTAAAGAGTCTTGGTATCCACAGTTTTATAAAGTGGCTAGAATATGGTCTACTATGATATTATTTGGGATGGGTACCATTCCTAAAATCCAAAAAAAGCAAGATTATATCTACAAGGATAGTTTAATGTTTGTTGCAAACCATCGCTCTATGCTCGACATCATGCTTATGTATTACATGGTATCTACCCCATTTGTGTTTGTCGGGAAAAAAGAGCTAGCAAAGATTCCTATTTTTGGATTTTTTTATAAACGCACCTGTATTCTTGTAGATCGAAATAGCATGCGTAGTAAAAGTGCTGTTATGAAGGAAGCTACAAGACGTATTAATAATGGATTAAGTGTTTGTATTTTTCCAGAAGGCAGAATTCCAGATGATACTAGTATTGTATTGGATAGGTTTAAAGATGGAGCTTTTAGATTGGCAATAGAGCATAAAATACCAATAGCTGCATTGGTGTTTCATGATAATGGAAAACGTTTTCCATATGACATTTTTAACGGAGCTCCAGGAAGATTAAGGGTGGAGATGCTACCTGTTATAGAAACTAAAGACACGAGTATTACAGATAGGTTTATAATTCGAGATTCTGTTCGCAATCAGATTTTAGAAAGGTTAGAAAATCCTGCAAGATAACTCTTGCATGCTTTATTAGTCTAACCTCCATTTTACCCCAGTATAAAGCCCAAAGATATATGGCTTAAAATCCACTGAGTTGGTATAAGCATTTAACTGGTATTTAAACATCGGCTCTAATTGGAAGTGAATGTTTTTTGTAAAGTTGTAGCCAAAGCCCATTCCGATGTTCGTTGTAAAGCTAGTTTTCTCTAAATTGCTTGCACTACCAATATTAGATCTATAGTCGTTATTGGTAACATACACATCATTATCAGTTAAGAATAGACTGCTCACTCCACCAATTATACTCCATTCAAAATCGGATTGAATAATCTTTCGCTCAATCTCTACAGGCACCTCTATATATGTCAAGCTTTGCTTAAGCTGAGTATTCCCTCCCATGTAAACAAGTTCGACTCTATTTCCATGATTAGATGCATTGATCTCGGATAAATTATCATCAGAAAATACGGTTATCACTACTTCACCATCTGGCACATTATTATAGTTAATATTGGCCATGGCTAAAATCGGATCGGAATAACCTACTTGAACATTATTCGTAGCATAGCCTACATTTACTCTATTTATTCCAGAGCGCAATTGCCAATTATCGTTAACTTGATAGGCCACTTGTAGTCCCATACTCATATTGATCCCACCTTCTTTACTACTATCGTTAAATTGACTATCTAAAGAAGAACCCCCACTAATACTATTATAGTATACGGGTGCTACTTGAGGCCCTACAGACCATCTTCCCTGTTGTTTTTTATCCGAATTATTTATCTCCTCCTCCGAAGCAACCAAGGTATTACTATCTACTAAAGACTTAACTTCTTGCTGTGTGTCTACTACTTTCTCATTAGTTGCTATTTGTTCGCTCTGCGTTATTTGACCTGATTTATGCGTGGCTTCATTTTGGGTTCTATCCTGCATAGAATGAAGGGCATTCTTTTCCTTTTGCTCTTTCGAATCAATTTTCTTCTTATTTTCAGCGAAGTGTTGCGCGTTAACTATATCGATGGTAGATTTTTCTTTCTTAGTTTCTTGAGAGTCAATAATATCATCTGAAATAGACTTTTGGGCTATAGCCTTATTATTAGAAAAGCTAGAGTTATCGTTAATATTTTGGATTTTATTTACCCCTGTTTTTTCTGAAGTGGCTTTCCTATTTTCATCTACCTCTTGCTTGTTTTCTGTAGCCAAAATGCTTTTTTGCTCATCTTTTTTCGATTTATCTAAGTCCTCTTTAGTTTTTTCTACGAATTGAATAGTTTGACTTTCTTTATCTGCAAACGACCAATAGAATACACCACTAGTTATAAGAGCCAATACTACAGCTGCTGCAGCCCACCATAGAAAAATCACTTTGTTTTTCTTTTTTTTAGGCAGTTTTTCAGCAATAGCCTCCCAAGTGTCTGTTGGTGGAGACACTTTCACCTCTTTTAGCTTATCACGAAACAGCTTATCTATCTTGTTATTTTCCATCTTCATAGTCGTTATTCCGATGTTTCTTTATACTCATTAATTCGTTTTGCTAGATTTTCTCTTGCACGGAACAAATTGGATTTGGAGGTCCCTTCTGCTATATCTAGCATTTCTGCTATTTCTTTGTGCGAATACCCATCTAGTACGTACAGATTAAAAACCAATCGATATCTTTCTGGTAGATCCTGTACTATAGACAACAGAAAAGAAAGTGGCAAATCGGCATTGCTAATTTCCTCTACGTCTAAATTCAGCTCTTTTTCTTTTGCTTCAAGAAGTTCTTCTCTTTGCAAAGGCACTTCTTTATTCTTTCTATAGCTTTGCAAGACTGTATTTATAGCAATACGCTTCATCCAACCTTCGAAAGAACCTCTTCCTTTATATTGGTCTATCTTAGCGAAGATAGTGAGGAAGCTTTCTTGCAAATGATCCTTAGCATCATCATAATTTGAAGAATACTTAAGGCACTGACCGAATAACACATCTGCGTAGCGCTTATAGAGCAAGCTTTGCGCTTCTCTATTTTGCTTTTTACATGCTGCTATTAGGTCTTTTAGTTCCAAATTTCGATGCGTTACTAAATTAATTAGAAACAAGATACGGAAGTATCTTATTTATGGAATATGTTTCTATTAAATAATTAAGGCATCTACTATACAGCAGATGCCTTAAACTTAAAAAGGTTGCTTGAATTAAGCAAGTTTATTTTTTCTCGACTTCTTTTTCCTCTTCTGTATCAATCCCTTGGATAGCGTTTTTAATTTTCACTTCCAATTCATCCATCAGCTCTGGATTGTCGAGTAGTAAGGTTCTAACTGCTTCTCGCCCTTGTCCTAAACGAGTTTCACCGTAGCTATACCAGGATCCTTTTTTATCGATTATATCAAAGTCCACTCCCAAATCAATTATTTCACCTACTTTAGAAACTCCTTCACCGTAGATAATATCGAACTCTGCCATTTTAAATGGTGGTGCAACTTTGTTTTTTACAACTCTAACCCTTGTTTTGTTACCTAGAACGTTGTTCTCTGCATCTTTTATTTGTGTAGATCGACGAATATCGATACGAACCGACGAGTAGAATTTAAGTGCATTTCCACCCGTTGTAGTTTCTGGGTTACCAAACATAACTCCAATTTTATCACGCAATTGGTTGATAAAAATAACGGTACAATTAGTTTTACTTATTGAGGAAGTTAGTTTTCGCAGTGCTTGTGACATTAGTCGTGCGTGTAATCCCATTTGAGAGTCTCCCATCTCACCTTCTATTTCACTCTTTGGCGTTAACGCTGCTACCGAGTCAATAATAATAATATCGATAGCTCCACTTCGAATCAGATTGTCTGTAATCTCTAACGCCTGTTCTCCGTTATCTGGCTGTGATATGATAAGGTTCTCTACATCTATTCCTAAATTCGCTGCATAATGACGGTCAAACGCATGCTCTGCATCTATAAAAGCTGCAATTCCACCTTGTTTTTGGGCTTCTGCAATAGCATGTAGCGTTAAGGTCGTTTTACCAGAAGCTTCTGGTCCATATATTTCTATAACTCTTCCGCGAGGATATCCTCCTACTCCCAACGCTACATCCAATCCTAAGGATCCACTTGGAATAACCTCCACCTCTTGAATAGCCGAATCCCCCATGCGCATTACTGCACCTTTACCATAGGTTTTATCCAACTTATCCATGGTGAGTTGTAAAGCTTTTAACTTTGCTTCTTTTTCTTTGCTCATGATACCTAAATGTTTAACTGTAAAAATATCACTTTTTTCTGTATATGTAAAGTGCCTACGACATTACTATTTTGATCTTACTCTAAGACTTCACCCTAGAATCATCAAAATAGCCAGAAGAACATAGAGTATTCGCGCTTGAATATAAAAAGCCACTCACAAGTTGGGCTGTAAGTGGCTTATATTTTTTTCAATTTATGTTGATAATTTTATTTGATGCCGCAAATGGGATGATATATGCGAACAAATCAACAAAAAAGAAATTAGTTTTTAGTTTAATTTCTAAACACGTGGGGGATCTAATAATTCATCGACATATAATTGCTCTTGAAAAGTTTTATTGGAAATTATTGCTTCTTTATAAAGTTTAATCTCCTCAGGCTCCCAGGAAAATCTTTTAGACACAAACAGAAGGTTAGCATTGTTAATACAACTTATATCTGTGTTTTGTGACGTATTAAAATCAATTTTCGAAATGCCCTGAAAGTCTTTGTTTGCACAATAACCTACCGATTGGCTAATTTCGATTGGCAATATATAAGACCACACACCTGCTCCATGTAGCACTTGTGTTGCAAATGCTATAAGGATAATAAAGGTAACTGTAATTCGGTAATACTTCATTCTGCGTGGCGTTGGTTATTTTAGTGGTGGTACTTTCTAATTCCTTACACAAAGCTATAGTTAGTTATTACATTTTATAAACCCAATGTGTGGGATCTAACAAAGTAGTGTTCTGGTACACCATAAACTTCAGGATAGTTTTATTTACCAATGGTGAGGTATAGATGGTACCTAAATTTTGTTTTGTTTTTACTTTGTCTCCTTTTTTAACCGATACACTTGCTAAGTTAGAGTAGATAGTAATATAGTTACCGTGATTAACGTGAACAGCAAGTGCTCCACCCTTGTATTGCTGAATTTGTAGCACTGTGCCTTCGAATACTGCTCGTGCTTTAGCATCTCTTTCTGTGGTGATTTCGACTCCGCTATATTTAACTGTTACGTTTGGAAACTGTGGGTGTCTACGTGTGCCCGGACGTTTGGTTACAATTCCTCTCTCTACTGGCCAAGGCAATTTCCCTTTGTTACTAGCAAAACTAGCAGCTAATGCTTTTGCTTCGGCAGTAAGGGCAAAACTGGTACTACTTCCCGTTGTTTCAAGCTTCTTGCCACTTTTTTTGGCTTCTTCTGCTGCTCGGCGGTTGGCTTCGGCAATGGCTTGACGAATTAACTCCTCTATTTGCCTATCTACTTCTGCCGCATCCCGTTCTCGTTTTCTAACTTGTGCGATATACTTACTTTCTTGTTGCTTTAGAGATGCAATTAGTTTTTTCTGTTCTTCTTGCTCTTTATAGAGTTGTGCTGCAGTGGCTTTGTTTTCGGCAACTAAAGCATCTTTTTCCTTTTTCTGCTCTCCGAGCTTTATATTTAACTCCTGTAACTCTTTTGCCTTTTCTTGGATGGTTTCTCCTTGCTTCTTACGATGATTAGCATACTGTTTCATATACTGCACACGTTTATAGGTTTGCAAAAAGCTTTCGGAAGACAAAAGAAACATAACTCTATTCTGCTCCGATTTACTTTTATACGAACGTCTTATTAACTCAGCATAATCATCTTTTAGTTCTTCCAACTCCTGACGTAAATCTGTAATACGTCGTGTATTATTATTTATTTCTCTTGTAAGTAGATTAGCCTGTTGGTTGGTAACACGAATAAGATTTTCTGTAGCTCGTATACGATGATCTAGACTTTCTACCTGTTCGAGCACGGACTTCTCTTCTTTCTTACTTTTAAACAATAGGCTATTGATCTCGCGGATTTCTTGCTGTATCTGCGCACGCTTTGCTTCTAATTCTTTTTGCTTGTCACTTTGAGCCAACAAGGTAACTGCTCCACTTAGAAGGCAGCTTAATAGTATAATTGTTCGCAAGGTTCTGTGCATGTATCTACTCTATTTGCATTTGTTTATATCCACTTGGTATTCTATATGGGAAACTCAGATTTGGATTTACATCTACTTTTCTTACTTGTAGGTGTAGTCGCATAATTTTATCGTTATCAATATTGTGAAAGTTTATATCTAACGGATAATAGGATTCCTCTATTTTTTGATACCCTCCATAGTCCAAAGTAAAAATACGCTTCTGACCAAACTTCTCTATGGTATGATTAGCAATTTTAAAGTTACTCGGATAAATTGCCAAGCTTTGTCTATAAGATATATCGTGATTATTTGGCTCTAATATATACTTATTATCTGATATGCTTTTATTTAGGGCATTGGGCTTTAACTCTACTGTGGCTTGTCCTAACAACAAGGCTTGGGCTTGCTGAAAATCAATATCTACTCCTAGCCAATCACTTATAAGTGCATAATCCCCTTCGAAGTAACTTTTTGAAATGCTCTCATAAACACTTACAGAGTCTGGCGTCAATAAAGCTTTTGCAACCGTTATACCCAGAACCGAAGCTGTGATCCAAATGATTTTGTCTTTCTTCATTCGGATATTAGCATTTACACGTTGGGTAGACTTACCGTCATCATAATTAACTTGTACACGACTAGCTAGCGTAGTAAAGTCCGGCTCAGCCATGTTATGCTGTGTTACAATTTGACGAGCGTTTAAACTATTGTCTGCTACTTCCGACACAAGTTTCTTTGTTTTACAAGAGCTTATGCTAAAAGCAAAAATGCAAATTAAACTTAAACGCCAAATATTTTTTATGATTATTGAATGCTGCCTCATATATTACATTTACTGATTATCGTTGGGTTTATTATTATTTAGGAACCTTCTGAAGTAAATCAGCAAACTCTTTTTCTAACTCCGGCTGATCTATTATATAACTTGCTCCTTCTTCCAAGACATCTTTTGCTTTCGACCATTGTTCTACCCCAATCAAGGCTTCTCCTTTATAAAAATAAAGCACTGGTTGCATAGGATAATAGTTCATTGCATTTGTTGCCAACTCCAACTGCTCGTTATAATCTTTGGTTTCCGATAGCAACTGTAAGACCTCTATTATTAAACTATAATTATCAAAACTTATTGCTAGGCTGTTTAAATACATGAGCTTGGCCTTTTCTTTATCGGCTTCGTCTATGAAATAATCGCCTAAATATTTTAGTGATGTGGCATCTAGATTCCGATATACACTATCTATGAATTTAGCGAAAAGTTCTTTATCTACACTTCCTTCTATTATAGCAGTAAGTAAGTTCAGTTTACTTTTATTTGGAATATTCCCTTTTGTGAAAATCTTCTCTACACTTTGAAATGCTTGCTTTAAATTTCCAGAAAATTCAAGCTGATGCCATATAGGACGCACATTATTTTCATCTTGCAAAAGCAACTCCATATACATCCGTGCTTCATCCCAACTTTCTTGTTCTAAAAAGCTTTGTAGTTTTTGTATTTCTTTTTCAGAAGAGTTACTATCCGTATCAGCTTCAACAAGTTCTTTACCCTCCATTTCATCACGAATCATTCCTTTATAAAAACCAACCTGTTTGGTATTGTTTTTAGTTTCAAATGTTTTGGTAAGAACCTGCAAGGCTTCGTTCGGATCATGGGTTAACTCCATATACAGCATATAAAAGTTCGGTAAATATACCTCGCTATACTCTAGAAGCTGGACAATAGTTTCCTTTGCCTCCTTATACTCTCTAACTTCCATATAAGACTGGTATAGCCAATCTAAAACTTCTCGTTGCTTATTGGTTTCGAGCAATTTTTCCAACAAAAGAATACTCTCTTGGTGCTCTTTTAGGTAATAATGATTTTGTGCACGCTCGAATCCTATTACTTCTAACTTATCTTTCTCTTCTCTCGCTTCTATTTCCGCTTTATCTAATGCCTGTAACGCCAATCTATAATTTCCAATTGCTTTATAGCGTAAAGCAGCAAAGAAAGCATCTTGAAAGGCATTGTTTTCTGGTTCTAACCCATGGAAGGCCATCTCTTCTTCCTGTGCATAGCTAATGGTAGTAACCAAGGATAAAACAAGAAATAGGCTAATTGTTAGATAAATAAGATGCTTTCTTTGCATGAAAATAAGTTTATTTTAAACTGGAATAATCCCCTATACTCACATTGGTAAACTTCGCATTGAAGGTAGCATGATTTCCTATCATAGCATTCTCTAAGTCTGCATTTTTTACCATTGCATGTTTTTGAACGATACTATGCGATATGGTACTATTTTCAATAACTGTTCCTTCGCCAATAGATGCATATGGACCAACCGTTGCATTACGTAGTACAACATTTGGACCAATAAAACATGGTTCGTTTATAGTTGCATTTTCTAAAGTGATACTTTCCGATATCAAATCGGTTTCCTTATCCTTTATAAACCCAAGCATTTTAGTATTTGCTTCTACTGCCACTTCTTTATTTCCACAATCCATCCACTCATCTACGGTAGCGGTTCGGAATACTTTTCCTTTTTCCATCATACGTTTTATACCATCGTTTATCTGGTATTCTCCTCCGTGTATGATCTCATTTTCTATGACGTACTCTAGTTCTTTCTTTAAGTCTTTAAGTTCTTTAAAGTAGTAGATACCAATTACTGCTTCGTCGCTTACAAACTCTGTAGGTTTTTCTACCAGTTCTTTAATATTGCCATTGTCGTCTAAGTTTACTACACCATAAGCTTCTGGATTCTCTACTTTTTTTGTCCATATAACGCTATCGGCTTCTTTATCCAAATCAAACTCTGCACGGATTAAGGTGTCTGCGTAAGCGATTACTGCAGGCCCAGAAAGCGAAGGCTCGGCACACATAATGGCATGTCCTGTACCCTTTGGATCTAATTGTCGGTAAATAGATGCTTTTGCACCTAAACTAGTTGCTAAGTCTTCTAAGTTTTTCACTACTTCTTCGTCGAACCAAGCTGGATCACCGATAATGAAAGCTACTTCTTCTATTTTTTCTCCAATAACATTAGCAATGTCGGTAACCAAACGGTTTACAATTGGTTTTCCTGCAATAGGAATTAATGGTTTTGGAATCGTTAAGGTATGTGGACGTAATCGAGATCCTCGCCCAGCCATTGGTACTATAATCTTCATAATTGTATGCTTTAAATATTGTTGTTAGTTATTTTTTTCCTGTACTGCCAAAGCCGCCAGCACCTCTTTTTGTTTCGCTTAAGTCTTCTACCTGCTCCCACTGTATTTGTTCGTATTTGGCAATTACCATCTGTGCAATTCTATCGCCTGGTTGAACGGTAAAGTCCTCTGTTGAAAGATTTACTAAAATAAGACCAATATCCCCTCTATAGTCTGCATCTATAGTTCCAGGTGCATTTAAAAGGGTAATACCATTCTTTAAAGCCAATCCGCTACGTGGACGAATCTGTGCTTCGTAACCTGCAGGTAACTCCATAGACAAGCCAGTGGGTATTAGCTTGCGCTCCATTGGCTTTAAGGTTATTGCTTGGTCTAGATGTGCTCGTAAATCCATTCCAGCCGATGCCATTGTCTCATAAGATGGTAAAGCATTAGTAGATTTATTTATAATTTTTATTTTCATGAATAGATATTTATCGTTTAATCAATTGTCGTACAAGGTCTTTCTCCATAAATAATAAAACCCCCGCATAAAGTACTAGTAATAAAGTGCCTAATAGTAAACTTCCTCCAAATATATAAAAAGCTAGAAAGGAAAACGCAGTACTTATTAGCAAGTACACTAAAATCTCTTTTATTGGATAGGGAATTGGATAATATTTTTGACCAAATAGATAAGACAAAAACATCATGCCACCATATGCTAATAGCGTAGCTAAAGCCGATCCATAATAGCTCAGGTAAGGAATTAGAACGTAGTTCCCTACAATCGTCAATAAAGCGCCTACAATCGAGATATAGGCCCCTACTTTGGTGTTGTCGGTAATTTTATACCAAACCGATAGGTTGTGATAGATTCCTAAAAACAAATTGGCTAAGAGTATAATAGGAACGATATCCATTGCTACCCAATAAGATTCATCGGTAATAAGGATGCCTTTAAAAACATCAATATAAACCATTACTGCAAGAAAAATAAGACTTCCGAGTAATGTGAAATACTTTGTTACCGTAGCATAAACAATTGGTGCATTTTTCTCTTCGGCTTGCTTAAAAAAGAAAGGTTCCACGCCAAGCCGAAAAGCTGTAGCAAATAAGGTCATAAACACCCCGAGTTTATAACAAGCAGCATATACGCCTACCTCAGAGTCTGCTATATCTGATGGCAATAAATATTTTAGTAGTATTTTATCCAATGCTTCGTTTATCGAGAAAGCAATTCCTGCCAATAGTATTGGCATGGCATAGCGTATCATACGCTTCCAAATTGCTCGATCTAGTGAAAACCCAATCTTAAAGTACAGCGGGGATACAAAGGCTAGGGTTATAGCACTTGCGATAATGTTGGATATAAATACATAGGCTATCAAGTTATCTGGATTATATATAGTAGTCCAGAACCCCCCAGGGTTTTGACTTGCTAGTTTGGGTAATAGTAAAAAGAAAAAGAGATTTAAACTCAGGTTTATAAACACATTAGCAATTCGCAGAACAGCATATTGCATAGGTTTTTCACGAGCTCTAAACCATGAAAATGGAATAACCACAAGCGCATCTAAAGCTAATATCCATATGGTATAGCGAATATACTCTGGATTATACTCTAAGCTCCTGGCTATAAAATCAACATTTGGTAATGCAAGAAGCAAGAATAAGAGGCTAGTAACCGTTAATGAGGTAAGCGAAGTAGACTCAACCTTCTTTGGGTTCTCATCTCTTCGATGTAAAAACCGGAAATACGTAGTTTCCATTCCGTAAGAGAGAATTACATTTCCGAAAATGATGAAAGCAAATAGGGATGCATAAATACCATATTCACTTTTCTCTAACATGGAAACGTAAAGCGGTACTAAGATAATAGATAAAGCTCTCGGTAAAACCGTAGCTAGTCCATAGATAAATGTCTGCTTAAATAGATTCTTATACCCAGCCAAAAATAGAGATGTTTAGAAACTTTGTAAAAATACGTATTTAGAATGCAATTTATCTAAAGTGAAGAAATTCTTAGACTATCGTAAACTTAAAAAACAGTAGTTAATAAAAAATCCCAAGCTAATGAGCTTGGGATTTTACTATATATTGTAATCTGTAAATTAGCTTGCAAGTGCTTCTGCACCCCCAACAATTTCCAAGATTTCGGCAGTAATCGCTGCTTGTCTTGCTTTGTTGTACTGCAATACCAGATCGTCGCGAATCTCTTCTGCGTTATCGGTTGCTTTATGCATCGCGGTCATACGAGCACCATGTTCACTAGCTACAGAATCCCTAAGTGCTTTATAAAACTGTGTTTTTAAGCTTTTTGGAATTAACTCTTTAATAATTTCCTCTTTACCTGGCTCATAAATATAATCCAACTCTACTTCCTTCGAAAGTTCGGATGACTTAGTTGCTATTGGTAAAAATCTTTCGGTAAGAACTACTTGCGTTGCAGCATTTCTAAAACTATTGTACACCAGATCAATCTTGTCGTAAGTGCCATCGATAAACAATCCCATTAAGTATTCCGCTATTTTTGAAGCGTCCTTAAAGTTGAGTTGTTCTAAAATCTCGTTATCGTTTTGAATAATATAACCAGTTTTAGACATTGCATCGTGACCTTTTTTTCCAATAGTAAAGTAATCTATCTCTTTGCCTAAGTACTTTGAATCAGCAAGTTCTTTAACTCGACGTATTGCGTTAGAGTTAAACGCTCCTGCCAATCCACGATTAGAAGTTATTAATACGACAAGAACTTTTTTCACTTTTCTTTGCTTTGCAAAAGCACTACCGCTCTCTCCTTCCATTGAGGCACTTAAGTCTTGAAGCAACTCTGTAAGTTTCTCAGAATAAGGGCGCATAGCCGTAATAGCATCTTGTGCACGCTTAAGCTTTGCAGCCGACACCATTTTCATGGCGTTGGTAATCTGCATGGTAGAGCTTACCGAGTTAATTCTACTTCGTATGTCCTTTAAATTGGCCATTGATTAGATTTAAAAAAGTTATAGTTGTTATGCTTTGTACTTCTCTGCTACTTCTGCAGCCACTTTTCTTAGTACATCTGTTAGTTCATCGTTATACTCACCGTCTTTTAACGCATCTAACGTATCTCTATGCTGCAAGTTTAGTTGCTCGATATAATCCTTTTCGAATTCACGAACTTTCTCTACTGGCACCTCTCTTAATAAGTTTTGTGCTCCAGCATAAATAATTGCAACTTGATCTTCTACAGGATACGGATCATTTTGCGCTTGCTTTAGAATTTCTACGTTTCGTCTACCTTTTTCAATAACATTCATGGTAGCAGCATCTAGATCGGATCCGAATTGAGCAAAAGCCTCTAATTCTCTAAACTGAGCTTGATCTAGCTTTAATGTACCAGATACTCTTCTCATGGATTTAACCTGTGCAGAACCACCTACTCTAGAAACTGAAATACCTACGTTAATTGCTGGACGAACACCTGAGTTAAATAAGTCTGACTCTAAGAAAATCTGTCCGTC
>DATGSX010000117.1:0-10305 GCA_035302145.1 Flavobacteriaceae bacterium
GATTTAAATTATTATTTTAAGCATTTAAATGGAAAATTTGGGCTATTACAAAAACTCAAACTCTTATGGCTTAAGAATACCAAACCAAACCCAAAGTTCACAGGAATTGTTTTTGGTGTTATACCTAAATGGCAAGGAAAAGGTATGGACTCTTATTTAATAGTAGAATCTAGCTACCGTTTTGTACCTACCTCATCGTATAAAGAATATGAAATGCAATGGATTGGTGACTTTAATCCAAGGATGCTCAGGATAGCAGAGGATTTAGGAGCTAGTGTTACTAGAAAACTTGCTACCTATCGCTATCTTTTTGATAGAGAAAAAGAGTTTAAGCGACATCCTGTTGTATAATTCAAGATTTGAAAAATATCTTATTAATAAAATAAAAACAGCTTGCTTTCAATGAAAACAAGCTGTTTTTATTTTATTCTACTATATAGTAAACTATGCCTCTGCTACTACATCAAATGTTAGCGTAGCTACCACATCTCTGTGGAAACGGATAGTAGCATCGTATTGTCCAAGACGCTTAATAGCACCTCCTGCAATAGCAATGTACTTTCTATCTATAGTAATTCCTTCTTTCTCTAATACTTCTGCCAAGTTAGCTGCAGTAATAGAACCGAATAATTTATCGGCTGCTCCAGCTTTTGCAGGTATTTTAAGATCTAAAGCAAGTAACTTTTCTTCTTGCTCTTTAGCTTCTTCTACAATCTTACGCTCTTTGAACGCACGTTGCTTTAGGTTCTCTTCACGTACCTTTAAAGCAGATGGTGTTGCTAATACAGCAAGTCCTTGAGGTATTAGGAAGTTACGAGCATAACCGTTTTTCACAGTTACCACATCTTCTGCAAAGCCTACATGCTCTACATCTTGTTTTAATATAACTTTCATAATCTATTTCTGCTTTTTATTTTAATAAATCGGTTACGTAAGGCATAAGAGCTAAGTGACGGGCTCTTTTAACCGCTACTGCAACTTTACGTTGGTATTTTAAAGAAGTTCCAGTTAATCTACGTGGTAATAGTTTTCCTTGCTCATTTACAAAAGCAAGCAAGAAATCTGGATCTTTGTAATCTACATATTTAATACCTGAACGCTTAAAACGACAGTACCTTTTAGGTTTTACTGTTTCTATATTTAAAGGAGTTAGATATCTAATCTCACCACCTTTTTTACCTTTTGCTTGTTGTTCTATTGATGACGACATGGATTATGCTTTTTGTTTGTTACGGTTTCTTCTCTTCTCAGCCCAAGCGATTGCGTGTTTGTCCAACGCAACAGTTAGGTAACGCATTACGCGCTCATCTCTACGAAATGCTAATTCGAAATCTTCGATAGCACTTCCATCTACTTGAAACTCAAGTAATTGGTAAAAACCACTCTTTTTCTTTTGAATTGGGTAAGCTAAACGCTTAAGTCCCCAATCTTCTTTTGCCACCATCTTTGCACCTTTAGATACAAGTAGGTCCTCATACTTTTTCACTGTTTCCTTTACCTGCTCATCAGATAAAACGGGATTCAAGATGAAAACAGTTTCATAATGATTCATATATATCGTTTTTGTGTTATATACTTATGGCACCATGCCATAATAAGTTGCAAAAATAATAATTATTTGATTTAAAAAAAAGTATCTGCGATTTATATTCGCTTTTACTTATTACAAGCTCATTTTTTTATGGCAACCACTTCTTTTCGAAATTCGGTTTACGCTTTTCCAAAAACGCATCTCTTCCTTCTTTTGCTTCTTCGGTCATATAGGCTAATCGAGTGGCTTCGCCTGCGAATACTTGTTGACCAACCATTCCGTCATCAGTTAAATTCATAGCGAACTTCAACATTTTTATTGATGTAGGTGACTTAGCTAAAATTTCTTGTGCCCATTCATAGGCTGTTGCTTCCAACTCATCATGTGGTACAACGGCATTTACCATTCCCATTTCGTAAGCTTCTTGAGCACTATAATTTCTTCCTAAGAAAAATATTTCTCTAGCACGCTTCTGCCCAACCATTTTTGCTAAATACGCTGAACCATAACCTCCGTCAAAACTCGTAACATCAGCATCGGTTTGTTTAAATATCGCATGTTCTTTACTTGCTAAGGTCATGTCGCATACTACATGCAAACTATGTCCTCCTCCAACAGCCCAACCCGGCACCACACAAATAACTGCTTTTGGCATAAAGCGAATCAATCGTTGAACATCTAAAATATTAAGTCTATGGTATCCATCATCGCCAACATAGCCTTGTTCTCCACGTGCACGTTGATCACCTCCACTACAGAAACTATATACACCGTCTTTAGGCGAAGGGCCTTCTGCAGAAAGCAACACCACCCCAATACTAGTGTCTTCTTGTGCATCATGAAAAGCATCTAAAAGTTCAAAAGTGGTTTTTGGACGAAAGGCATTACGTACCTCAGGTCTGTTGAAAGCGATACGAGCAACACCATTCGACTTTTTATAAGTTATATCAGTATATTCTTTTACCGTTTTCCAATTTGGTTGTTTCATGACTATAAAATTTTTAGCAAATATATGCAATCCTTTAATTTTGTCGTAGTAATACGTATATTTAGCATCTGTGAGAGGTATTATTTGGCACGCAGATTGATTATGAATCCTAAAAAAATAAAGTCCCAATACACATGACAATTATCCGGTACCTAGTAATAGGTATTTTCATGCTGCTGTTCTTTTCTATATCTAGTTATGCTCAAGATTTAGAGGTACCTAGGCTTGGATCTTTTCAGGTAGAAAAGAATGCCATTCCAGAGATGAAAGACATCTGGAAAAGGGACAACTACACTTTTATTCACCAGAAATTAAAGCTTCCAAAAGTTACTTCTAACAACTATCGTACACCTGTTGACATGACTAGCGTTGTAGCGAGAATTGAAAACAGCAAACAAGCTGCTAGAAATCAAATGCAGCTAAATAATATACGTTTATCAAACTATAATAAAGAAGAAGATAATGCTTCATTAAGAATACGATCAAACTTTAATGCAGATGTACGACCTATAATGCCATTTGGCACTTGTGTTCATGGAAACACACAGCGATATTGCAGTATTTGTACACCACGAACTAGCTTTAGAAATTTCGGATTTGGTAGTTTTGGTCATCCTGGAACTCGAGGCTTTTACTATCCGTAACCTATTCTTACTCTATCAACTCTATCCCATTATCTAATATCTTAATCTTTCTGTCCTTATATAGCGCCCCAATTGCTTTTTTAAAGCTCCTCTTACTCAATCCTAGGCCATCCTGAATTTCTTTTGGGGTAGACTTATCATGCAATCCTAAAAATCCTCCTGCAGCTTTTAGCTCATTATATATATATTCGGCATTCGGTTCTATACTCTTATATCCAGGTCGTTGTAACACCAAGTCAATCTTTTTATCTGGGCGTATATTACTAACAAAAGCATTGAGTCTATCGCCTGTACGGAGTTCTTCAAAAACAGTATCCATATAGAACAAACCACTATGCACACCATTTATAATCGCTTGGACTCCCAACGGTGTTATATGCGTTATTAACACAGATACTTCGTCGTGAAGTTCAACGGTTAAGTTCTCATTGGATAAAAATTTATTGGTTTTACTAGATCCAACAAGCCTATCGGTAACTTCATCCAAGTACATATAGATAATATACCAATTCCCCGCCTGCATTTTTCTTGCTTGCTCATTAAATGGAACAAAGAGATCTTTATCGATTCCCATGTCCATAAAAGCACCATACTGGTTTACATCGTTACATTTAAGATAGCCAAAGGTATTTAAAGTAAGATCGGGGGTCTGGGTGGTACAAATAGGACGCTCTTCATTATCTAAATACACGAATACCTTTAGCTCATCACCTATTTCGAATTCATCTGGAATAAATTTACCTGGCAATAAAATTTCATTTCCTTCCTCATCTCCTAAAAACAATCCAGAATGGGTATCTCTCAAGATTGTAAGTGTATTATATTCTCCTAGTTTCATATTATTTATTCAAATGCGTTTTTAGCAATGTTATCCTTGTATAAATTTAAAGTAATTCTGTAAGATAGTTTCGTTTATCTCACGTGGCGTAAATATTTCCATGATTTTTGGAGTATTTGACTCCTCATAAAAATTGGAAAGTGCTATTTCCAATGAATTATAATCATCTACCGCAAGATACTCATAATGGTACATTTCTGCTAAATGTCTAGCAGTAAGCTCATGCTTTGTTTCAAAATACTCAGTAAACTTCTCTGCCTGCTTAGGACCAGGGATTATTCTAAAAATCCCACCACCGCTATTATTTATGATAATGATTCTAAAGTTTTTAGGCGTGTTTGCATTCCATAATGCATTGCTATCATAAAAGAAACTCAAATCTCCAGTTAGCAACAACGTTTGTTTATCCGATGCTACTGCAGCCCCTACTGCCGTACTAGTACTTCCGTCGATACCGCTCGTGCCTCGATTACAAAAAACGGATGTAGTCTCTGGCAAAGAAAAAAGTTGGCCATAACGAACCGTAGCACTATTGCTTAATTGCAATTGTATGTTTTCTGGCAACTGATCAAATATTCGATGATAAGCACCAAAGTCTGAGAATGGCACATCTTCAGTAAATTCTGATCGCCTAGCTATCCGTTTCTGATAAACATTCCAAAACTCTTCTTGGTAAGTGGCATTTAACTTTGGTTCAGACGGCAAGATAGATTTTAAAAAATCTTGAATAGGTGATTTAAAATAAGTGCTTAAAACAAAATAGGTATCTAAAGGTCCATAAGGATCTACATGCCAGTGTATAGAAGGGCTATAGGTACGTAAGAATGATTTTATTTTCTTAGACACGATCAATCCTCCAAATGTCAACAGCAAATCCGGCTGTAAACTTTTACGTTGGTCTTCGCTCAACCCCTCCAGAAGCATATCAATAGTAGGAATTACTCTAGAACCCTTTAAATTAGAGGTCGATTCAGTGAGCACTAGAACACTTGGATCTTCCATAAGATTATCTATCCATCGCTGCTCCAAACTGTTTGGTGCTAAAACACCAACCAAAACCAACTTTTTCTTAGCAGTATTCCATTGCTTTCTATGTGTTTCTGTAACTTCTGGCCCCCAGGCTTTATTGGCTAATTTCGGTAAATTACTCTTATCTAAATACGCTAACTTCTCCTTAGTTTTTTCATATAGCGGCTCGCTAAAAGGTAAGTTTATATGTACTGGTCCCATTTCTTGTCGTGCTGTTTGCAAGGCTGTGTAAATAATTTCTTGGTTATACAACATTTCAGCTTCTTCTTCAACACAATTGGCATTATAGAAGATATGGTTTTCAAATACATTTGGTTGTCTTATGGTTTGACCATCACCTATATCAATAAATTCTGAAGGTCGGTCGGCCGATAAAATAACCAAGGGTACACGACTGTAATAAGCTTCAGCTATAGCTGGATAGTAGTTCAACAAAGCGGAACCCGATGTACATAACAAAGCTACCGGTTCGTGTGTTTGCTGAGCAATTCCCAAAGCGAAAAAGGCAGCACATCTCTCGTCTACCACACTATAGGTTTTAAAAAATGGGTTTTCAGTAAATCCAATAGTCAAAGGTGCATTTCGAGAGCCAGGTGATATAACAATATGTTTGAGTCCAGCATGCTCGCATAAGGCTACTGCAGTTTGTGCTAATGGTATGGATGGATAATTCATAGATTTTGTAACAATTACTCTATTAATGGTTTTAGTACGCGTAACATGGTTTGTGTTTTATTGCAAGTTTCTATCCACTCTTCCTGTGGATTGGAATCAATAGTAATACCTCCTCCTATGTAAAGTGAAGCAAGCTTATCTTTTATAGACATAGATCGTAAATTCACATAAAGTCTACTCTTCTGTTTAGGTTGAATCACACCAAGAAAACCCGCGTAAAATTTTCTGTGGAAATGTTCTTCTTTAATAATAAAATCTTGTGCCACCGATGTGGGGGTACCACAAATGGCAGGCGTTGGATGAATAGCCCTAGCAATGGTATTTATAGTTGTGCTTGGCAACATCGCACCATCAATATCTGTACGCAAATGTGCTACCATACCTGCAGGTTGTGTATAGACTTCCGAAACATTAATCTCTTTACACAATGACGTTATTTGACTTAAAATAGTATCGGTAACATACTGTTGTTCTTCCCTCTCTTTTAATCTCCAAGCTGGTTCTTTTCCTTCATAAGGTTGCGTTCCTGCAAGCGCCATGGTATAAAACATTTCCTTCTCGGCTTGCACCAAGGTTTCTGGTGTAGCACCACACCACCACCCTATTTGTGGATGAAACCACATAAATCGGAAAGCAGTTGGGTAAAGCTGTAGCAAGCGTTTCATTACTAAAGACGGGTCCCACTCTTTTAATGACACTTGTTCTTCTCTCGCTAACACTATTTTCTCGGCAAGCCCATCTGCTATAAAATTGATTCCTTTTGTAACTAAAGCTTTGTGCTGTTCTTGCTGTTCCTTTGTTCGCTCTCTTTCTATAGGCGCTACCTCAATTTCTGAAAAACTCAGTGTTTCTTGATAGTGCTTTGCCTCATCGAAAGGCAAGAACAAAACAGGTTCCTGACTATTAAACGGAGCTAAAATAAATCCATCTTCCGAAAAGGTTTTGGATTCATGCAAAACTTTAGTTTTCTGTACATATAAGTTTACCTCATGACTATTTGGTTCGGCAAAAATAACTAAGGGTAAGTTTTGCTGGGAATAGGCTTGTAATTTTTCTAACAAATGGACTTCCTTCATGTTTTATCTTTTGTTCAATGCAATAGTAGATAGCTTTACTTGCGAAATGAGCTCTCCTTTTTCATTAGTAACTGGAATGTCAAACAATTGTAGAGTTCTTCCTTTATGCAACATGGTAGCTGTTGCATAAACATAACCTTCACTAATTCCTTTTACATGATTGGCAGCAATATCTATTCCACGAACTTGAACATCCTTATTTCCTAAAAATAAAAATGCTGCAAAACTCCCTACTGTTTCTGCTAAAGCTACGGTTGCTCCACCGTGCAACACACCGTCAGGCTGATGAACTCTAGGTCCAACCGGCATGCGCGCCACTATTTTATCATCTTTAATCTCAATAAACTCTATTTCTAGAGTTTCCATTAAAGTTCCTTTATTACGAGCATTCACTTTATCTAACAGCTCTTGTTCCGTGTACTCCATATTTTAGTTCTATTTTTGTAATCTGTAAAAATACAAAATGTAGTTCGTATGTCTTTAGAAAAAACAGCTTCTTACCAAGCAAAAAGTACGTATAAGACTTTGAATAGTCTTACAGATAAAACACAAAATATCTGGATTGTGTTTCATGGAATGGGATACCTCAGCCGATATTTTATTAGATATTTTAGAATACTAGACCCTGAAACTAATTATATTATTGCACCACAAGCCCCCTCCAAATACTATCAAGACAGAACATTTAAGCATGTAGGCGCTTCTTGGTTAACAAGAGAAAACACTGAGTTAGAAACAGATAATGTTTTAACCTACGTACAAACTGTTTGGAATCAGGAAATAAAAAAACCTTCTGCCTATAGAGTTTTTGTATTAGGGTATTCTCAAGGTGTTTCTATAGCCACTCGCTGGGTTGCAAGGCATAAAATAGACTGCCAACATCTAATCCTACATTCTGGCGGTATTCCAGAAGAGTTAAAACGCAAGGATTTTGAGCATTTAAGCAAAGACTGTAAAGTTTTATACTTATATGGTAATAAAGATCCGTATATCACCGAAGCGCGAAAGACCGAAGAGCAGATTAAAGGCGATAAATTATTCCATGATATTAAAATTGAAGTCTTCGATGGAAAGCACGAAGTCTATCCAGAAATATTTCCTCGCTTAACAGAACAATAATTTTAAGCCTATACCGAAAAACAAAAGCTGCTTGAAAATCCAAGCAGCTTTTGTTTTATATAACTATAATAAGGAAGCTTATTACTTTTGAGCTTCTTGTTCCTCTTCTTTCATTGCTTCAACAATAGAGGCTGACATTTTCTTATACGTCCCATCTTCTAGTTTAGTACGGATAGCACTAAATGCATCTAATGTAACTTGAATATCATCCTCGGTATGGTTTGCTGTTGGGATTAACCTCAGTAAGATTAAACCTCTTGGAATAACTGGATATACAACTATCGAACAGAACACTCCATGATTTTCACGCAAATCCTTTACAAGCACCATCGCTTCTGGAATACTACCTTTTAGGTATACTGGCGTAACACAGCTTTGTGTTGTACCTAAATCAAATCCTCTTTCACGAAGTCCAGATTGTAGCATATTGGTATTTTCCCAAAGCTTATCCTTAAGCTCAGGCATTGTACGCAACATATCTAAACGCTTCAACGCACCTACTACTAATTGCATTTGCAGAGATTTCGCGAACATTTGCGAACGTAAGTTATATTTCAAGTAGTCGATAATCTCTTGGTCTGCAGCGATAAACGCACCTGTACTCGCCATAGCTTTTGCAAAAGTTGCGAAGTATACATCAATACCGTCTTGCACGCCTTGCTCTTCACCAGTTCCAGCACCTGTTTTACCTAACACTCCAAAACCATGTGCGTCGTCAACAAAGAATCTAAAGTTGTACTTTTCTTTAAGAGCTACAATTTCTTTAAGCCTTCCTTGTTCTCCACGCATACCGAACACACCTTCAGAAATCAATAAGATTCCACCTCCGGTTTTCTCAGCAATTCTCGTTGCACGCTGTAAGTTTTTCTCAATGCTTTCTAAATCATTATGCTTATAGGTAAAACGTTGTCCCATGTGTAGTCTCACACCATCAATAATACATGCATGTGCATCTACATCATAAACAATAACATCATCTTTACTAACTAATGCATCAATGGTGGAAACCATTCCCTGATATCCAAAATTAAGAACGTATGCGGCTTCTTTATTAACAAATGCAGCAAGTTCTTGTTGCAGCTTCTCGTGCATATCGGTGTGGCCACTCATCATTCTTGCACCCATCGGGTATGCCGAACCATATTTTGCACCAGCTTCCGCATCAATTTTACGGACTTCTGGATGATCAGCTAAACCCAAGTAGTCATTCACACTCCAGGTTACCACTTCTTTCCCTTCGAAAGTCATCCTATTAGAAATAGGTCCTTCTAATTTTGGGAAAACAAAATAACCTTCTGCTTGGGAAGACCATCTTCCTAAAGGTCCCTTATCTTCATAAAATTTATCAAATAAATCTCTCATATAACTATATTTTCAAGGGTTATAAAATGAAGGCAAAAATACGTATTAATATTACCAATTACCACTTTACACCCTATGTTTGATGATAATCATGTGGAAATACATCAATACTCCAATGATTATACTTTTTGTTTTACATCGTTAACAGCGTATTCTTTTAATATAGCCACTGCATAATCCACCTCTTCCTTTGTATTAAAAGTAGAGAATGAAAATCGCAAGGCCGATTTTTCTCCTGCTTCTTCACCTAACAATTCATGAAGTACATGTGATCCTGTATTGCTTCCACTTTGGCAAGCACTTCCTTGCGAACAAGCTATTCCTTTTAAATCTAATTGAAATAACAATAACAGAGCTCTCTTTTTATCTATAGGAAGACTAAAATTCACCAGAGTGTACGTGCTGTTATCCTTATCTGCGCAAGCGCCATTAAACGTTACACCAGGAACTGCCTTCTTAAGTTCTGCTATAAAATAATCTTTTATATTTTGAATATATGCGCTTGATGTCTCCAGGTTATCATAAGCTAAATTCATGGCACAATGCATTCCTGCAATAGCATATACCGGTTCGGTTCCTGCACGCATGCCTCGCTCCTGTCCTCCACCATGTATAAGTGGTTCCATTCCTGATCCTTTACGAATATACGCAAAGCCTACACCCTTTGGTCCGTGAAACTTATGTGCTGCTGCTGTAGCAAAATCAATTTTATTTTGAGAAAAATCAAGAGGGAAGTGACCGATAGACTGAACAGTATCGCTATGGAAAAAAGCATCGTATTTCTCACATAAATCTCCAACTGCATCAATATCTAAAAGTGTACCCACTTCATTATTAACATGCATGAGACTCACGAGAGTTTTCTCGTTCGAGTTTTTTAACAACTCTTCTAGGTGTTCAAGGTTTACAAATCCTTTCTCATCGACTTGCACAAATTCGATCTTTGTTCCGAATTCACTTTCAAGTGCTTCTAAACTATGTAAAACCGCATGATGCTCTATTCTACTAGAAATAATCCTCTTTACCTCCAAGCCCTGCACACA
>DATGSX010000118.1:0-12496 GCA_035302145.1 Flavobacteriaceae bacterium
TAGAAGAAATGATAGCCGAATGTTTTGCCTCAGACTATATTACAGTAGTTCAGGGTGGTAAAGAAACCAACACTATTTTATTTCAAAAGAAATTCGATTTTATTTTCTTTACTGGAAGTCCAAAACTAGGGAGCATCGTTATGAAAGCTGCATCGAAATACCTTACCCCATTAATTTTAGAGCTCGGTGGAAAAAGTCCTTGCATAGTCGACTCTAATAGCAACGTCAAAATAGCTGCCAAACGTATTGTTTGGGGAAAGTTTTTAAATGCTGGACAAACCTGTATAGCACCTGATTATCTTATGGTCCATGAATCGGTAAAAACTGCATTGTATAAGCATATGATTAAGTACATAAAGAAATTCTATGGCGAACATCCAGAGAAGAGCCAACATTATGGAAGAATTGTTAGTGAGGAGGCTATGAATAGACTGCTTACTCTAATTGAAAATGAGAAAATTATACATGGTGGCGACTTCCGTAAAGAAGAAAGATATATTGAACCAACGATTATTGAATTAAAATCAACAGATTCGAAGATTATGCAGGAGGAAATATTCGGCCCCCTACTTCCTGTTTTTACTTTTTCAGAAATCCAAGATGCGATTAATTTTATAAGTAATAATGAGAAGCCTTTGGCTCTATACTATTTCGGGAAAAACAAGGAAACTCAAAAAGTGTTAGAAAACACTAGTTCTGGCGGGGTTTGTATTAACAACACCTTATTGCATATAGCTAACCACCACCTCCCATTTGGTGGTGTTGGTAACAGTGGAATGGGAAAATATCATGGGAAGGAAAGTTTTATTGCATTTAGCAACCAACGAGCAGTATTACAATCTCCAACATGGATAGATCTTCCATTTCAATACCCACCATTTAAACACTTTAAATGGATAAAGAAAATAATATAAAACTCAATTTACAAAAGAACCTTCAGATTGCTTTAACAATTGCAAGATGCTTCGTTAACGTCCTATTAAAGCCCTCTAGACATTCGCTTATTCACTGTAATTGTGCTATTTTTATTCAAAATAAAACAATAAACATATGAGCTTTTTAAATTTAGATAAGGAAAAGGTAAATGCAACAGCAAAAGAGTTGAATTTGCTTTTGGCTGATTACCATTTGTACTACCAAAAACTACGTAACTTCCATTGGAATATAACTGGAAGAGATTTCTTTATACTCCATGATAAGTTTGAGGAAATGTACAACGATACCCAGGTAAAAATCGATGAAATTGCCGAACGAATTCTAACCCTTCGTTTTAGACCTGTAAGCAACTATTCAGAATACTTAGAGAAATCCAATTTAAAAGAAGCTTCTACTTCACTTAGCGATATAGAAATGGTGGAAGCACTTTTAAAAGACCACCAAGCTCTACTAAAGCAGTTACGAACCACACTAGATAAAGCTGCCGATGCTAACGATGAAGGTACCGAAGATCTGTTGACTGGATATATAGCAGATTTAGAAAAAACAAGTTGGATGTTAGATGCATGGAAAATGAAAACTGGCGATAATCTACCAAAAGCCTAATGCTACAAATTATCAATTAACTGAACAATCAGACTATAGGTTATACAACTTGTAGTCTGATTTCTTTTTATTTTAAATATTAAGATAGATTTAAAACCAAGTCTATGATTAGTATTTGCTGTATATTGCAGCTAATATTGACAATTCTAGAAATCGACTGTAATTTTATGACGAGGTTTTCGTCATAATGTTAGATAACCTAGAATAACTTTTTAATTATAAACACAATTAACCTATGCGATTATTTTTAACCGCTTGTTCCATTGCAATAATGGGGCTTTTTACTGCTTGTAATGATAACAGTAATAACACCTACACCATTAGTGGAGAGGCAAAAGACATTGATGATCAAGTGCCTGTATATGTTCTTAAAATAGTGAACGAACAACCACAACCTGTAGATACTTTAATGATTCAGAATGAAGCTTTTACTGGAACATTTGAAAACGCCAAAACAGGAGACATCTATCTTATTCGTACAGATGTAGTTCCAGTAAATCTATTGTTTTTCCCAGAAGATCAAGATTTACACGTAGTTATTAATAAAGATAACCCTGGAACATCGTCAGTTAGCGGAAACCCGGCTACCGAAAGCTATTTCAAGTACATTAGCGATATCAACGATATCAATACCCAAATGGCTGAATTAAATACTAAAGCCTCTGTTATTTTACAAAAACATGAACGAGACTCAGAAGAGTTTCGTGAGTTAGAAAAAGAGATGATGGATTACATGGAGCTACACGCAGATATTACGAAAACCTATATCAAAAATAACTCCAATTCAATTTTTAGTGTAATTCTAGTTCGAAACCTCTTGCAACAACAACAAATCAATACGGAAGAGGCAGAAAAAATGCTAAGTCATTTAACCCCAGCTATAGCTAACCACGAACAAACTAAAGCAGTAAGACAGTTTATAGAGGAAAATAAAACAAACTTAAACGTAGGTAGCGTTGTTCCTGATTTCTCCGCAAAAACACCTGAAGGCGATGAACTGGCATTATCTGATGTAATGAAGAAAGGAAAATATACTCTTATTGATTTTTGGGCAGCATGGTGTGCACCATGTAGAAGAGAAAATCCGAACCTAGTTAGACTCTATGAAGAATATCATGACAAAGGGTTGGAAATCCTAGGCGTATCACTCGATAGAAATAGAAATGAATGGTTAGGAGCCATAGAGAAGGATAAGCTAACTTGGCATCAGATTTCAAACTTACAGTTCTGGGATGATCCAATTGCTAAGCAATATAAAATTCGCGCTATTCCAGCATCTTTTGTTATTGATTCTAACGGTGAGATAGTTGGTAAAGATTTAAGAGGTCAGCAACTTCACGACTTTATTGGAGAACTCTTGAATGAGTAAAATAAAGAGTAATAAAATCTTTTATAATAAACTCCTGAAACTTTAGACGTTTCGGGAGCTTTTAATTTTATAGAAGGCTATAACAAATATTCTTTCTAAATCTTACCTAATCTTGTCAATAAAAATAAGATAAGAATCGGTAAAGCCAATAATAGTACAATCCACAAACTGGTTTGGAGTATTTGCGGGAAGAATATTAACGTAAGAACATATCCAGCAACTGCTCCTCCAATATGAGCATCATGGCCAATATTATCGCCTCCTTTATTCATACCGTAAATCGAATAGCCTAAATAGGCAATTCCAAATAACCAAGCAGGAATTGGGATTGGAATAAAAAACAAGAACAAAGACATATCTGGATAAAGCAAAATAGCAGCATATAAGATTCCCATTACCGCACCACTCGCTCCAACTGCACTATAATACAATTCATTTTTATGGTAGAAGAAAGAAAATATATTTCCAACAAGCAGACTTACAAAATAGACAACCGCCATTTTTATATCGCCCATTGCTCCAACCACCACAGGTGCAAAGAAATAAAAAGTAAGCATATTGAAAATTAAATGGGAAACATCTACATGGAGAAAACCTGAACTGAGATAGCGAATATTTTCTCCCGCCCGAATTTGTCCAATATTGAATTTGAATTTATTGAAAAATCCAATGTCTTTAAATCCGCGCATTGAAAAGATTACATTGGCCGCTATTATTGAACCAATTACTATATTAAAGTTGTTCATGATTTTATAAAGTTGTTTTTTAAACCGATTGCGCAAAATTAGTTAGTTTTGCTGGAAATAAGCCTATGCAACGACTTCTTTATATACTTGTATATCCGATATGGTGGGGAGTTTCTATTTTACCCATGCCTGTATTATATATATTATCGGATGTGTTTTTCTTTTTAACGTACTATGTTATAGGTTATCGACGCAAGGTAGTAAAAGAAAACCTTGCTTTAACCCTACCTAACAAAACAGAACAAGAGAGAAAACAAATTGCTAAAGAATTTTATGCCCATTTATGCGATATTTTGGTAGAAACTATAAAGAGTTTAACCATCTCTAAGAAAGAAATAAACCGTCGTTTTAAGTTCGAAAACCCAGAAATTCTTCAAAAACTCTACGATCAGGACAAAAGTGTTTTGTTGATGTGTGGCCATTACGCTAGTTGGGAATGGAGTGGAATTGTAACCCAGCACATGCCATATGATGGACTTGGTGTTTACAAAGAACTCCGCAATCCATATTTCGACAAAATGGTGAAAAGCATTCGGGAAAAATTCGGGGGTGAAATTGTTAGCAACAAACAAATTGTTACAAAACTGTTTAGAATGCATCGAGATAATCAAAAATCTCTGACTTTGATTTTATCTGATCAGACTCCAAAACTGACAGATTATAAACACGTCGATACTTTTATGGGCATTCGTGTTCCGGTGTTTGTAGGAACAGAAGAACTTGCAAAGAGACTAGGGCACATTCCAGTTTACCTTCATGTCGAAAAAATAAAACGCGGCCATTATAGCGCACGTTTTATCCCTTTAACTATGGAACCTGAAAGCATTCCTGATTATGGAATAACAAGAATGTTTCTAGACGAAATTGAGAAACAAATTCACAAAGCACCTGCTTATTACCTTTGGTCGCATAAGCGATGGAAACATAGAAATGATGTATAGCAAAAACGCCTCTCAATTTATAAGTTGAGAGGCGTTTTACAATGCTTAGGAAGCAAGTGAATTTACACTAGCGCTTCTATTTCTTTAATAAATCTATCCGCTAAAGAATCAGCTTCTTCTTGTGATGAAGCTTCGGTATAAATTCGAATAATCGGTTCGGTATTAGATTTTCGAAGATGCACCCAATTCTCAGGGAAATCTATTTTTAATCCATCTATAGTACTATGCTTTTCGTTTGCATAAGTAGTTTCTAGTTGCTTTAAAATACCATCTACATCTAGACCAGGTTGAAGATCTATTTTTTTCTTACTCATATAATACGATGGGTAGCTAACACGCAATGCGCTAACCGACATTTTCTGTTCTGCAAGATGTGATAAGAATAAAGCAATCCCAACCAACGCATCACGTCCGTAGTGCAATGTTGGATAAATAATTCCTCCGTTTCCTTCTCCTCCAATAATTGCTTTCGTATTCTTCATTTCTGTTACCACATTCACCTCTCCTACTGCACTCGCTGTATAAGTTTCTCCGTGTTTCTCTGTTACATCGGCTAATGCTCTGGTAGACGACAAATTGCTAACGGTACTCCCTGGAGTATGACTTAAAACATAATCCGCTACGGCAACTAAAGTGTATTCTTCACCAAACATATCTCCATTCTCATCTACAAAGGCTAAACGATCAACATCTGGATCTACTACAATTCCTAAGTCGGCTTTATTAGATGTGACCTCCTTCATCAAATCTCCAAGATGTTCTTTTAACGGTTCAGGATTATGCGGGAATTCTCCATTTGGCTCACAGTATAATTTTATTGTATCGACCCCAAATCGTTGTAATAGTAAAGGAACAGCAATACCTCCTGTGGAATTAACACCATCTACTACAATACGAAACTTCGCATCTTTTATAGCTTTGGTATTAACTAGCGGTAGCTCTAAAATTGCATCAATATGCAAATCAATATAAGCATCGTTAACTGTAATTTTCCCAAGATTATCTACATCAGCAAAACTAACTGATTCTGCTTCTGCGATATCTAATATTTCTTGACCCGCTGAAGCATCCAAAAACTCACCGTCTTTGTTTAACAGTTTTAAAGCGTTCCATTGTTTTGGATTATGACTTGCTGTGAGGATTACACCTCCATCCGCATGTTCCATGGTTACGGCCATCTCTACTGTTGGCGTAGTTGATAATCCTAAATCTATCACATGAATTCCCATACCTACCAAGGTTTGCATAAGCAACTCTTGCACCATTTCGCCAGAGATTCTAGCATCCCTGCCTACCACTACCCGATAGTCTTTTTTATTTCGCTGCTCTTTTATCCATTTACCATAAGCCGCAGCGTACTTTACTACATCTATTGGCGTTAGATTATCTCCCTGCAGGCCACCTATGGTCCCACGTATTCCAGAAATTGATTTTATTAATGTCATGCGTTTTAATTGAAGTTTCTACAAATATAACATATAAACTAAGAAGCAAATTATTTTCGATACATAAACACTTACATATTTGAGTTACAAAGAATCTTACTTTTACAAGAATCACCTGAATTTAAACAAAATCCGATCACTTTTATTACTAACTTTCAAAGAAAACAACTTAAATAGCATAAACGAATTTGATGTTTTTGTAATTGGAATGGGGAATTCCGGAAAAAACTATGGTCCTTGATTGGTCCGCTAAAGGCATGGAAAAAGCAATAGCCGATAATCGGGAATATGAAGGAATCTGTGCGAATTAAGGATGTAATCCGAGAAAGTTATAAAGGGGCAGCTAGAGTGAATCAAATAACATGAAATCTTGATAGCATAGGGCTGCCTAATATTAATTGGAATCAATTACAAGAATACAAAACATGGTATTACTATTCTAGCACCATCCACTACTCCACTTAAACTTAAAAAAGATTTTGGAAAACTCAATTATAACGAAACTTTAGTCCTATTTACCTACAAAACAAGTGATTTTTCATTAACTTTAATAACAATTAATTACAACTACTCATGAATAAGCAAGAGCGTAAAAAGCATTGGGATGCAATATATGAAAGTAAAGAGCATACAGAGTTCAGTTGGTTTCAAAAAGTTCCTGAAGTCTCTTTACGTTATTTTGAAGCCTTAAATCTTCCAAGCACGGCTAGGATAATTGATGTAGGTGGTGGAAATAGTTTTTTGGTAGATTACCTTTTGGATTTGGGTTACCAAAACATAACTGTCTTAGATATTTCAGAAACGGCGTTACTAAAAACTAAAGAACGATTAGGCAATAGAGCAAAACAAGTAACATGGATCGTATCGGATATAACAGATTTTAAGCCTAATAGTTTATATGATTTCTGGCATGATCGTGCTGCATTTCATTTTTTATCTAGCAAAGAAGATATTCAAGCTTATACACGTATCGCAAACCGTAGTTTAAGCGATCAAGGCTACATGCTTATTGGTGGCTTCTCTTTAAATGGTCCTGAAAAATGTAGTGGAATACCAGTGAAACGATATTCCGAAGAAACAATATCCGAGGTATTTAGTGCTAATTTCAAAAAGTTGGAATGCGTGACAGTAAACCACAAAACACCCTCCGAAAAAACACAAAACTTTATTTTCTGCAGTTTTAAAAAACATAACTAAATCAACTTTAGTAAAAAATGTTTTAATCCTTATTAAATGACTAGAACTTAAATAGCAACATTATGAAAAATCAAATAGTCAAAATAACCAATATAGGGCATATCACACACGATGTATTGCACATTATGGTAGAGAAACCAGAAGGCATGAAGTTTACTCCAGGACAGGCTACCGAGGTAAGTATTAATAAAACGGATTGGAAAGAAGAAAGCCGACCATTTACCTTTGTTAATTTACCACAGAACAATTATTTAGAATTCATGATCAAAACGTATCCTGAGCACAAAGGAGTTACCAATCAGCTATTAAGTCTAGAAGCTGGTGATGAGCTTATTCTAAACTATGTGTTTGGGGCCATTGAATATAAAGGGGAAGGAACCTTTATAGCCGGAGGTGCTGGTATAACTCCTTTCGTTTCTATTCTACGAAATTTAAAATTCAAGGATAAGGTTAGAGGCAACAAACTTATATTCGCCAATAAAACTAAAGACGATATTATTATCGAAGATGAACTCCGTGGTCTTTTAGGGAAGAACTTCCATAATATTCTATCCCACGATAAGGCAGAAGGATATGCGCATGGATATGTAACCGATGCTTTCTTAAAAAAACATCATGTACCATTTAACAAGTATATCTATTTATGTGGCCCTCCTCCTATGATGAAGGCCATAGAAAACATATTAGATCAAGAAAACTTCGATAAAAGTCTACTTATTAAAGAAGAATTCTAATCAACTTAAAACAATGAAACTACCAAATAAAACAGCAATAATTACAGGTGCAAGTGGCGGATTAGGCGAAGCAATAGCAGCAGCCCTAATTGCAAAAAAGACAGAAGTTTATGGAATAGCTCGCAATCAAGAAAAGTTAAAAATAATACAAAAACAATTAGGTCCCCTATTCCATCCTGTTCCACTAGATATTACCAATGGAGATAAACTAACTAGATGGATAGTAACAGAATTTGATATAAATAACCCTCCAGATATTTTAATCAACAATGCTGGCCTTGGCTCTTTTGGAAAAATAGATAAAATGCCTACCGAAGAATGGTTAGCTATGATGGATGTAAATGTAAAGGGAATGTATCTTATTACTTCTGCACTTACACCATTCTTTAAACAGAATCCATATAGTACACATATTATTAATATTGGTTCCATTTTAGCAACTACAGCTCGTGCAGAAGGATCTGCTTATTGTGCTACAAAATATGCTGTAAGAGGATTTAGTGAAGCATTATTTAAAGAATTACGCTCCGAAAACATCAAGGTAACATGCGTAAACCCAGGATCTATAAACACCTCTTTCTTTAAAAGTTCAAATATAAAAGCCCATCAAAATATGTTATCGCCAAAAGATTTGGCCAACACCATTGTTCATATACTAGAAACTCCAGATAATATGCTTATCAACGAAATTACGATAAGACCATTAGATGCTAGAAAACCTTCGTAAATTATGAAGCCCATTATAATAAAACGCATTTATGAAAAACCATCTGAATCAGATGGTTATCGTCTATTAGTCGATCGAATTTGGCCTAGAGGAATCAGTAAAGAAAAGGCGAAATTACATGAATGGAATAAAGATATTGCCCCATCTACAGAACTACGTAAATGGTTTAATCATCAAGAGGAACGGTTTGATGCGTTTGTTGGCAGGTACAAGGAAGAATTATCTGATAAGAAAGCAGAGTTATCACGCATAAAGAAAATCTGTGAAAATCAACAAGTATGTTTACTCTACGGTGCAAAAAATGAAAAATATAATCAAGCCGTTGTCCTAAAAGAAATCATTCAAAAACTAAAATAAAACTCCTTCTAGTTAAAGACTAAAATTCACAAATAATCTTTTCAAAAATCTGTTAATTATATTTATGTTTGATATTGCTACTTTAAGACAATTAAGTCTTAAATTTAGAGTAGCAACAATATACTATTTAAAATTGATTAAAACCATTATAAAATAAACATTCACTATTTACTAAATACAATTAAGACAAATTATTCTTATTTTTAATGCTAATAACGCTATAATTTTAATCTAACCATCAAACTACCGTACAACTATTATGAAGTTAAAAACTACCAATCTTAATTTAGGCATTCTTTTGCTTTCTGCAGGAATGCTTTTACTATCTTCCTGTGCAGATAGTCAGAAAAAAGAAAAAGAACCAATCAATTCCCAAGAGATAAAGGTGGAAGGAGAAATGGTCGCAGAACTAACCGCTCCTCCCTATGTTCCTAAACCGACAAAAGATCGTAAAGCCACAAAGTTAAGAGTGGATATGGAAATCTTAGAGCTTGAAGGAGAGCTTGTTGATGGGGTACAATATATGTTCTGGACTTTCGACGGAACAGTTCCAGGCAGCTTTATCCGAGCAAAACTTGGTGATGAAATTGAGTTTCACTTAAAGAACCATCCTGATAATAAACTTCCTCATAACATTGACCTTCATGCAGTAACTGGCCCAGGAGGTGGAGCAGAATCTTCATTCGTAGCACCAGGACAAGAAAAAGCATTTTCATTTAAGGCCTTACATCCTGGACTTTTTGTATACCACTGTGCAGTAGCACCAGTAGGAATGCATATTGCCAACGGAATGTACGGACTTATCCTTGTTGAGCCAGAAGAAGGATTAGAGCCAGTAGATAAAGAATACTACATCATGCAAGGAGACTTTTATACCGAAGGGTCTTATGGCGAGCGCGGAATGCAAGAGTTCAGCATGGAGAAAGCCATTAATGAAATGGCAGATTATGTATTATTTAACGGTAACGTAAACTCTATGACAGGTGATAATGCTTTAACAGCAGAAGTTGGTGAGACAGTTCGCTTATTTGTTGGAAATGGTGGACCAAACCTTGTTTCCTCTTTTCATGCTATTGGTGAAATTTTCGATAAAGTACATGTAGAGGGTGCTGATTTGATTAATCATAATGTACAAACTACATTAATTCCAGCTGGTGGCGCAGCTATTATTGAATTCGAAGTAAATGTACCTGGAACTATTACTTTAGTAGACCACTCAATATTTAGAGCGTTTAACAAAGGAGCTCTAGCTATGTTGAATGTAAAAGGTGAAGAGAATCATGATATTTTCGAAGGAGAAATATATGAAGGTATTTATCTACCTGAAGGTAGCTCCATTCAAAAAATGCCAACGCCTAAAACCAAAAAAGCAACAGTTCAAGCTTCTAGTCTAGAAGAGCGTATCGCCTTTGGTAAAGACGTATACTCCAGAACTTGTACTGCATGTCACCAAGCTAACGGGCAAGGTGTACCAGCTGCTTTCCCACCACTTGCTAACTCCGATTATTTAAATGCAGATGTAGAACGTGCTATTGAAGCAGTATTATTCGGAATGTCTGGTGAAATTACGGTAAATGGAGAAGTATATAACAGTGTAATGACTTCGCAAGGTTTAAATGACGAAGAAACTGCAAACGTACTAACCTATGTTTACAACAATTGGGGTAACGACGCGCAAGAAATTACTCCAGAAATGGTTAACGAAATTAGAAATAGATAAAAATTGAGATTGAAAATAAATAAAACATGGCACCTCCTTTTATTAAGCTTAGCGCTTACTGTAGTGCCAAATTTACATGCACAAGTAAAAGAAATGGCCGAAGTAAAAGGAGGAACCTATATCCCGTTATATGGTTCCGAAGATGAACCCGTTGTGGTGGATCCGTTCTTAATGGATATATACCCTGTTACAAATGCAGAATATCTAGAGTTTGTAAAAGAAAATCCACAATGGCAACAATCAAAAGTCAAGAAGCTTTTTGCCGATGATGCCTATTTGAACACTTGGAAAGGTGATACTGATTTTGGAGATTTAAATCCAAATGCACCGATCACCAATGTTTCATGGTTTGCGGCTAAGAATTATTGCGAAAGCCAAGATAAGCGTTTAGCCACCATGGATGAGTGGGAGTTTGCTGCAATGGCTAATGAAGAATTTCCAGATGCAAGACAGATTGAATCCTACAACAAATACATCTTAAAATGGTATGAAACCCCAAAAACTTACAATAACTCTGTAGGAAGTACATATAAAAACTATTGGGGTATATACGATTTACAAGGACTGATATGGGAATGGACTTCCGATTTCAACTCGGTTTTTATGTCTGGAGAATCTAGGAAAGACTCCGACATCGATTCTTCTATGTTCTGTGGAGCTGCAGCAATTGGCGCAACAGACCTAAAAGATTATGCTTCTTTTATGCGTTATGCATTTCGTGGAAGTTTAAAAGCCCGATTTACTGGGCGAAACTTAGGGTTCCGATGTGCAAAAGATTATTAATTAGTAATGCAATGTTTAGAATTCAAATTTTAAAGATTACAAATATGCTTCGTTATATATTTATATTAAGTTTTATAATCTTTTTCACCTCTTGTAATAACACTTCTTCCGATAAAGAAGAAGAGCAAGTTACGGATGCAATCGATTTATCTGAGCTACCCGATATGTCTATTTATCACCTACCTTCTAATTGGACTACGCAAAACAGTGAAGAGATTGAACTTAAAGATTTACAGGGTAAAACTTTAGTCGTAGTTATGATTTACACTTCTTGTCAAGCGGCTTGTCCACGATTGGTTGCCGATATGCGCCATATAGAAAGAGATGTGCCAGATTCCTTAGAAGACAAAGTACAATACGTATTTGTAAGTATAGATCCAGAAGTTGATACTCCTGAGCGCCTTAAAGATTTTGCTATAGAGAATCAAATGGAAGAAGATAAATGGTTATTCCTGCGTGGAACCGAAAAAGACACTAGAGAGTTTGCAGCTGTATTGGCAGTAAGTTATAAGGCTATTTCTCCAATAGATTTTTCTCACTCCAATATAATCAGTGTTTTTGATAAACATGGAGAACTAAAGTATCAACGAGAAGGATTAGGAACAAACAACAAAGGAGTGGTTGAGGCGATTATTAAAACTACCGAAAAAGATGCAAGCAATTAGCTTAGAATAACACTTCTAATGAAACAAAAAGGTGGAAGTTAATCCACCTTTTTTTTATTTATCAAATATTTTCTTTCGGCTATTTTTCAGCCTTATTATCATGCAACTTATTCTAAACCTAACTCTACGGCTCTATTAAATGCTGCATAGGCTGCTTCTTCAATCAACTCTTTAACATTATTTTCCTCCATAGAGTCCAAAGCTGCTTCGGTTGTTCCACCTTTTGATGCGACACGGTCCATCCAAGTTTTTGGTGTTATATCCGATTCA
>DATGSX010000119.1:0-3009 GCA_035302145.1 Flavobacteriaceae bacterium
TAGAAGAAAGTTTCTCACAGTATAATATTAATTAAAGATGCTTAAGTCTAATCTAAGGGAAAAAACGTTTGAATATAGTGCAGCGCTTTGATCACCAATGTCGGTTAAAGCGTAATCGACGGAAATTCCTTTATAATGAAATCCTATCCCAATATTTGGTTGAAAGCTGATGCGTTCAACACCATCAATTTGTAATTCATCTTGAAAGTTTCCTACACCTGCTCTCACATAAACTAAATCGGTGTAGCTTAGCTGTAGCCCTGCCGAAGGAGTAAGGCTTGCAAACGAAGTAGATACAATGTCATTGGTTTCAGCAAATCGCATGTGAACGTTCACCTCGCTTAGTAAATCAAAATCTTCACTTAACTTAAAGTTCCGTGCTACACCTAGTTGTAGTTTAGGTAAAGTAATTTCAGTAGATTCTGGAACTTCTTGATTTTCTCCCTCTACAGCATTTTGAATATCTTCTAAACGTTTTTTGTCAATAGACCAAGTGTTGAACGTAGTAGTTATGTCGCGAGCCATTAGTCCAAATTGCCAATCTTGAAGTTTATATTGCACTCCTAAATCAAAACCAAACCCCCATGAATCAGCGAATTTACCTATGATTCGTCTAATGATTTTAGCATTAGCTCCAAAGTGTAAATTTTCAATAGGAGTTGCTCTCGCATAGGAAAAAGTGAACCCGTAGTCAGCAGTGGAAAAAAGACTTATTCTATTGTAATCTATATTCCCGTTTTTATCGATTAATTCGGTCGTGTTCATAATGTCGTCTACGCCAAAACGAATTAAAGAAAGCGCAAAAGCACTTTTTTCGTCAATAGGCATAGCAAAAGCGGCATAGTCGTAACTTGCCATATTGGCAAAATAAGCGGCGTGCATCAAAGCGACTTCTTGCTCTTTAATTTGCATCAACCCAGCTGGATTCCAATAAGCAGCATTTACGTTGTCGGTAGCTGCTACAATAGAATTGGCCATGCCAAAAGCGGCAGCGTCGACACCGATATTCATAAATTCATTGGAGTATTTTCTAGCGGTTTGTGCTTGTAGTGAAATACTACCTATTACTAATAAATAGAAAAAAAGTTTTTTCAATGTTTGATAATGCATTATAATTGCTAATCGATAAATATAATAGAAAAATCTGTCCTTATCACTTAATCTAAACTATTCATCAAACTTACTAGTTAACTAGTAATAATTTAGTTCACTTAGTTTTTTCGATTTATTGATAAAGGATTTTCTAGATCGGTAATTTCCTACAACAATGCTCGGTATACCACTTACGTATACAAGTTTTGCAGGTTAATTTGCAAAGATAGCGTTTGAAGGGATATTTCTTTTGTATTTTTACGCAAATAAAGCAGCTTTATGAAAAAACATATCCCGAATTTTATCACCTCTCTTAACTTATTGTGCGGATGTATTGCTTTGTTCTTTGCATTTAGCAATGAAATGGTTACCGCAGCTGTATTTGTGTTTTTAGGAATTTTCTTTGATTTCTTTGATGGCTTTTTTGCAAGACTGCTTAAGGTAGAAAGCAAGGTAGGTTTGGAATTCGACTCTTTGGCCGATGTAGTAACTAGTGGAGTGGTGCCAGGAGTAGTTATGATGCAATTGTTAAGCCTGTCATTATTTGGAGTTCCTTATTCTATAGAACTATTTAAAAGTTCAGAATGGCAATCGGGAATAGAACTCTATGTACCATTTGTAGGATTGTTTATCGCTATTGCAGCAGCTTATCGCTTAGCAAAGTTTAATGTAGATACCAGACAAACCGATCAATTCATCGGTATGCCAACACCTGCAATTTCCATTTGGACATTAAGCCTTCCTTTAATTCTTATTTATCAGTATTCTCCGTTCTTGGAAAGTTTATTTTTAAATAGTTATTTCTTACTAGGGTTTACCTTGTTGGTATCTGTCCTGATGAATGTGGAGCTGCGATTGTTTGCGTTGAAGTTCAAATCATGGTCTTGGGCAGACAACAAGATTCGTTACAGCTTTTTAATTATTAGTGCTATAAGTATTGTGCTATGGAAGTTTATAGCAATCTCTATTATACTTACTCTCTATATTCTGCTTTCTGTTTTATCGGATAGACGAAAAGGTATTAATGTGTAGATTGGTTTTAAGAAATAAAGTATGTTTTCTTTCTAGAAGTCTAACTTCTTTTTACGAAGCTCAAAGTTTTGTCCTAAATATACTTTTCTTACCATTTCATCTTCTGCTAATTCCTCTGGTGAGCCGTGTTTTAGTATGCTTCCTTCGAACATAAGATAAGTTCGGTCGGTAATGGCTAGTGTTTCTTGAACGTTATGGTCGGTTATTAGAATCCCGATGTTCTTTCTTTTTAACTGGGCTACAATACGCTGAATATCTTCTACCGCCACTGGGTCAACACCAGCAAATGGTTCGTCTAGAAGGATGAACTTAGGATCGGTCGCTAGTGCCCTTGCAATCTCTGTTCGGCGACGCTCCCCACCGCTAAGTAAATCTCCACGGCTTTTACGAATGTGGTTTAAACCAAACTCGTCTAACAAAGATTCCATTCGTTCGCGTTGTTCTTTTTTACTGAGTTTGGTTAATTGCAATACACTTAGAATGTTATCCTCAACGCTTAATTTTCTAAAAACTGAAGCCTCTTGCGCCAAATAACCTATGCCGTGTTGCGCACGTTTGTACATAGGGAATTTTGTAATTTCTTTTTCATTTAAAAATATTTTCCCGCTATTTGGTTTTATAAACCCAACAATCATATAGAAGGAAGTCGTTTTTCCAGCTCCGTTTGGCCCCAGAAGACCAACGATTTCTCCTCGAGTGAGTTCTATCGAAACATTCTTTACAACTTCTCTGCCTTTATAGGCTTTAACCAAATTTTCAGCGCGTAACTTCATAATTCTAAATGTAGGTATTTTCCGTGGTAAAAGTACGATTAAATTTTATAGGGATAAAATGGAATAAAGTGTTAATAAAAAGAGCAGCTAAATAAAGGAAATAAAAATCGAT